>JBATYS010000028.1:0-5744 GCA_049674205.1 Candidatus Aminicenantaceae bacterium | reverse complement strand
CGGTGTGAATTTAAGAGCCACAAACAGATCGGCGACTCCATTCGCAAAATTCGTCGCCGCAATTATTAAAAATTGCGGCATGATGCGGACATTTTTCTTTTTTTGCTCAGACATTCCTATCTAGAATCTCCTGATATTTCCATGAAAATGTCAATCTAACCCAATACCAGCCAAAATTCAAGTGCTTTGAATTTACGATATTTTATGTGGTAAGGTCACTACAGAATATGGGGAAAGGAGTCATATTAAAACTCATCTGGAGGGTCCAATGAAAAAGTATGCGATTTTTTTTCTGTGTCTGTTTATTTTCCTTTTGGGGACAACTTTGGCTCAAGAAAGAAAATTACAAGTGAGAAAGTTGATCACCGTCACTTCTCCAAAGGCTGGAGATGAATTTAAAACCACAGACTCGATCCTAGTTTCATGGAAATCGGAAGGCATCACGGGAAATGTAAAAGCCTCACTCCATAAATACCAACAATCCGAGGTCCAAACCTACGATCAAAATCTTTCTCCCACAGGCTCTCTAAATGTGCCTCCGGGCAAGATCACACCAGGCAGGTATTTTATCAGAATTCAAGAAGCAAACGGAAACGTTAAGGGAGATTCTGGTGTTTTTTCGGTTCTGCTTCCAATTGACAAGCCAAACTTAGCCAAACGTGAACCCCGAACCATCGAGGTCACTATCCCCGTCCAAAAACGCGACCGGCACAGCCGGAGAAAACAGAGTTATGATTGGGCTGGCTTTTCAACACTTCCTGATGATCCCTAACATTCGAGTACACCAACACATGCCCGAGTGGGATTTGAAAATCATTTCCAAGAATCAGAGGGGATGTGGTTTTATGTTGGCTTCATTTATAGATCTCGCCTCTTTTTTGACATCAGTCAATTTGTCGGGAAAAAGGGTATCTTACTAGAAGCCAAACTAAAACTAACAAATTATTCAACAGATTCAAACTACCCAGGCACTAGCTCCTGTGGGCACCAATTGCATGTTCTCACCGGTGTTTGGGAACTGCCCGTTAAGTGCATCGAAACTCCGGGATACTTTTACAAAAACATACCGCCCAATGAGAACAACATGACCATCGACATCCTTCAGCAGGTGAGAGACTGGATTAGTGGAGCTGAAGTAAACCACGGGCTTCTTTTTACCGGAGTTAACGAATCATGGCAACATAATAATCAGAAATGCGTTTCCTATTACACCGCGGAATTGTACATCAAATTTCGCGAGATTCCCTAATAATCACAATTTGTTATTTCTGCTCCAGTGAGGGGTGTGTTATAATCACACAAGACAATTTTAGGATATAACATACTACCCATGACGCAACAGGTGACACGCCACCACCCAGAATTGAAACGTATCCTCTAAGTCATTGATTCTATACGTGCCGGGGTGGCGGAATTGGTAGACGCAAGGGACTTAAAATCCCTCGTTGGTTATCCAACGTGCCGGTTCGAGTCCGGCCCTCGGCACTCTTAAATCTTAAGTAACCATTGATAGACTCAATCAAATTATGCTTTACTATGGTGTTATTTCGGCTATGAGAAAAAATATCATTTCAACAGAAGGATTAACAACTCATACGCCCTCCCTCTCTGTCTATTACACCTATTATGGGCGCTAAGCGTCCATATATACAAATACCCCAACTCTTGTCTTATTAAAAAAAGTCGTCTTGTTTATATTCCCCTGGAAAGAGGTGTTTGAAATGAACGATATCAGGTTAGTCACTTTAGAAAATAAAAAGAAAACGACGATTCAGGTTGGAAACATCCGCATCGGTCGGGATTTTGTACTGATAGCAGGCCCTTGTAGTGTGGAAGACGAAGAACATACATTGAATATTGCCACGGCTGTGAAGAAGGCCGGAGCCAACATGCTGCGTGGAGGGGCGTTTAAACCAAGAACTTCTCCCTATTCCTTCCAAGGCCTTGGATTAAAAGGCCTCAAGATCCTAAAAAAAGCTCAGGAACTCACTGGGATGCCCATTGTATCCGAAGTCCTTGATCCTCGAGATGTATCATGGATGTGCGATTATGTTGATATCCTACAAATCGGTGCCCGGAACATGCAGAATTTTTCCTTGCTCAAAGAAGTGGGAAAGGCTGAGAGGCCGGTCCTTCTCAAAAGGGGAATGTACTCCACCATATCTGAATGGCTAAGCTGTGCGGAATACATTTTAAAGGAAGGAAATTCCGATGTGATCCTCTGTGAAAGGGGGATCAGGACTTTCGAGACCTACTCACGGAATACCCTTGATCTCAGCGCCGTTCCAGCTGTCAAGGAACTCTCGCATTTGCCGATCATTGTTGATCCCACTCATGCTACAGGCAGAGTGAGTCTGATTCCCCCCATGAGTTTGGCTGCTGTGGTTTCAGGAGCGGATGGATTGATCATTGAGGTTCATGATAATCCAGAAGAAGCTTTAAGTGATAAAGACCAGGCCTTAACCCCTGAATCCTTTGCTGAATTGGCAGATAAGATCTTCCGCCTGCGCGATTTCATGGAGGAATTGAATTAATACTTTAAGTTGTCAGATTTAGGAATCTGTGGAGGTGAGACATGAGCTTGGCAGAGATCAGGAAAAAAATCGACTGCCTGGACATAGAAATACTGGAAAAATTGAACGAGCGCCTGGCGCTTGCCTTGCAAACAAAGGCATTCAAACCAGAAATATCTGATTGTGGGCGTGAGATTCGGGTTTTAGAAAGAGTTAGAGAGTATGCCAGAAAACTTCAGCTTATCGATTCCGATTTTGCTGAAAAGGTATTTACTGAACTTATTAGGGAGGGCCGTAGGCTTCAAGACGAGGAGGAGAGATGAAGATCACGATTTTGGGTGCTGGAAACATGGGCACATGGTTTGCTAACCAGCTAAAAAGTGAACATGAGATCGGAGTTTATGACTCAAATATTGAAAAGGCTAACAGGATTTCCGGAGTGAGGATTTTTGGTGAACTGGCGGAGATTGAGGATTTCCAAACTGAGATACTCATCAATGCTGTCAGTATACAGAATACGGTTTTGGCATTCGAATCGGTTACCTCCTATCTCCCAGAGGACTGTATCATCGCGGATATCATGTCAGTGAAGGGAAAGATCAACGAGTTTTACGATGGCTGTAATTTCCGTTTTGTGTCCATCCATCCCATGTTTGGACCCACTTTTACAGAAATCGATCAGATGGGAGAGGAAAATATCATCTTTATTCGTGAATCATGCTTTGAGGGTTCTTTGTTTTTCAGGGATTTTTTCCAAGGATTGGGCCTCCGGATCTTCGAGTACTCCTTCGTCGAACACGACCAGTTGATCGCGTATTCTCTGTCTCTGCCTTTTGCGTCCTCGCTTGTCTTCGCTGCGAACATGGATTCTTCGACTGTTCCCGGGACCACTTTTAAGAAACATCATGAGATCGCAAAAGGCCTCTTATCAGAGGAGGATGCTCTTCTCTCCGAGATTCTTTTCAATCCTTATTCTCTTTCCCAATTGGAAAAGGTCACAAACAAACTCGAATTTCTCAAGCATGTTATCCGGCAACGGGATTTTGACGAGGCACATAAATTTTTTGATCGTTTGAGAAAAAATATTTGATGAATAAAGCTGCCAAAGTCGAGAGCGCCTGTTCCTTTCTCTACTTGGGTATTAAAAATTCTTAAAGAGATTATGTTTTGAACCAGCCCTGGGTCCGCAAACAGATCCGCACAAGCATCAACATCACAGGGACTTCGATAAGGACTCCGACCACAGTCGCTAATGCCGCTCCGGATGAGAGCCCAAAAAGCATGACTGATGTGGCTATGGCCACTTCAAAGTGATTGGATGCACCGATCAGGGCCGAGGGGGCCGCATCCTCGTAAGAGAGTTTCAATACTCTCGCCAGCCCATAAGCAAGCCAGAATATAAGGTTCGTCTGGAGGAAAAGAGGAATGGCGATCCAGAGTATGGTCAAAGGGTTCGAGAGTATAACTTCTCCTTTGAAAGAGAACAGAAGGACTAGGGTCACCAACAAGGCCGTAATGGTTACTGGTGTCAGGATATGCAGGAATTTTGTGTTAAACCAATCTATGCCTTTTTTAGCTACGATCAATTTTCGTGAGATATAACCTGCCATAAGTGGCAGGGCCACATAGATACCGATAGATAGCAAAAGAGCCTTCCAGGGAACGGGAAGACGGCCTATACCTAACAGAAATCCTCCCAGAGGACCATACAAAACAAGCATCGTCAGGGAATTGATGGCGACCATGACCAGCGTGTGTCCATCGTTTCCTTTTGACAGATAGCCCCAGACCAAGACCATGGCTGTACATGGGGCGATCCCGAGCAGGATACAGCCCGCAAGATAGCTTCGCCATAGTGGAACTGCCAACATTTTGATGCCTTCAACAAGAACCACTGTTCCGGCCCCATGATTGGCTCCCACCGGAAGGTCGAGACCCAAGGGCATCTTGATATAATCTAGGGCTTCGGGGCCGATAAAACTTTTGAACAGGACACCAAGAAACAGTATGGCGATGGCGTACATCGTGAAAGGCTTGACGGCCCAATTGACGAATAAAGTCAGGCTGACCGGTTTGAAATTCTTGCCAGCCTTAAGCACTTCGGTAAAATCGATCTTGACCATGATGGGATACATCATGAAGAAGAGACAGACTGCAATGGGAATGGAAACGACAGGCGCTTCATTGACATAGATGGCTAGGCTATCTAGATATGTGGCTACCTTTGGGGCCAGTTTTCCCAGAACTATCCCAGCTGCGATGCATAAAATGACCCAGATACTCAAATACCGTTCAAATAGACTGAGGCCTTTGGGTTGCTTGGTTATACAGGCGTTATCTTCCAATGTCTTCTCTCCTAGCAATTGGAATAGAATAACACATTTCTGTCAATAATTAATTTTGTTGTGGATTGAAGTCTGACTTACTGATGGAGGCTTACTATCTGCGGGTTCCCATCAAGTTCAAGTAAGGATGTATATAGCTTTTAGGCAGAAAATAGTTTTTTGTCTATTTCCAAGCAGAGGAGGGGGTCTTAGCTTCTTTTTCCTGATGGTTTTTCATCATGCTCAAAACAGATTCAGGTATTTCATGCAGATACTCAATCCCCATTTCAAAAAGATCCGATGTGTGAAAATTTGTTACCCATCGTACTTTTGCTACAACATTGACGATCTGCCTTGTGCGCGATAAAGACAATGTGATTTTCAACAAAGTCCCGATAGGGAAGTATCTGTCGGTCAAAAGTCTCTGGCCCCCCTCAGATATGTCTCTTGTTAATGCGTATGTTACGTTTTTCGGGCGGAAATCCTTGCCTTCAGGATAAAACTCGATTACAACCTTTTTTTCCTCTCTTAAGCGTTGGTCTTTTCTCTTTTCTTCCATTGGACAACCCCAGCAATTGGAAGTTTTTCCAAAATTTGGCAATACCATCTTAACGCATGCTCGGATTTGGTCAATCGCCTTTTGGGGGGATATAGGGGGGCGATTTTTTAGATTTTTAACAAATTGACAGTGAAGCAACCAAGTGATATACAGGAAAAAGCATTTATGACTTAAGGCTTTATTTAAAAAACAATGGCAATCAAATGTCCAAAATGTGGAGATGAGAACACATCTGATTCCAATTACTGTAAAAGCTGTGCAACTCAGCTTATCTCTTCAGAAGAATCCCAAGTTTCTGTGACAGTTACACTTGAGACCCCCAAAGAGGAATTGACCACAGGTTTTACA
>JBATYS010000027.1:0-3727 GCA_049674205.1 Candidatus Aminicenantaceae bacterium | reverse complement strand
GTGTCGATGACATGCTCTATCGTTGAGTCATTGTTGTAACAGGGAATTCCAACAACCAGGTCCGCATGCTCTATTTTTTCAAGGCGTCTGTTGGCCCATTGGCGCAATCCTGTATGAAATTTCATGTTCATCCTCCGAGTTGTATCCTGTAAATTTTCTGTTTTTTGACTTCGAAATTATCTTGTGATAAGTTTCCCTAAAAAAACAACCCCATTATAACAAAACTGAATTGTCAAGGAACAGCCATTTATGCTCATTGAATAATTGCGAAAACTCCCGCCCAAAAAAAGAGTCCTAATCCTGCCCCACGACAATCTCGATCCCGATGCCATAGCCTTGGCCTGGGGACTTTCCTATCTTCTCAAGAAAAAGCTCGGATTAACTTCTACCATTGCCTACAGCGGCCTGATCGGGAGAGCAGAAAACCGGGCGCTAGTCAGAGTCCTGAAGATCCCTCTCGTCAAATACGATCCTCAGATGCTGGACAAAGATTACAGTGTGGTAATGGTCGATAGTCAGCCCTACACTGGTAATAATCCCCTTCCTCTGGATGTCATTCCGGATGGGATCACCGACCTTAACGATGAGTGTCGGAGAAAAAATAACAAAACGCTTGTTGAATATACTTTCTCTCTCGGAAGTTAAAGAAATAAGATTTATTCATTGATGGCAATCTCTAAAATAATGTCAACTCTCAATCCCCCCATCTTGCACGAAATCCTCTCACATCGACATGCACGAACGGGCCATGGGATGCTGTCTTTCTGTACCATCCCAATCCTCCTACGAACAACATATACCAAGGTCTCTCATGCAAATCATCGATAACATTATAAATTAAAGCAGCATCGAGATAATTTATCCTGCCATCTTTATTAAGGTCGTCCATTACGCCATCCCTGGGATTTTCATCAATAAATATATCCGCTGCACCTCCATACAAATGGCGACTGTATTTTACATTCCCTATCAACTGGTTATAGTAAGGAGTCCTGTATCCACTCATGACATGAAACGTATCGGCTCTGTAATCCTTTTTACTTATATGCTCTAATATGAGCTCCAGCTTCAGAATTAATCTTTCTCTTAATACGATATATTTCGGATAGTTGCCACTTTGCTTGCAGAGGAATTGTTTCAGTTTGAAATGGGGAGAAACATATGTTTCCTCGTTCTCTCTAGTCACTTCTATAAAACCCTTCGGTAATTTATATAAAGACATATGCTTTGAAGGGAAAGCGGGATAATTTCCAATTCTATAGCCGTTTAAATATCCCCCATCCAACCAGTCATATGGGATCATGACAAAAACGTTAATTTTTACAGAATCTAACAATTCCGGATGAATGAATTTAAGAGTATAGAGTCCTTTTTCTTGAGGAGATATCCAGCGCCATTTATTGGGTGCGAAATCCTTAATGTTTCCATCTGAGGAATCCAACACATAATGTGTCCTCTGTTTATTGTCCAGAATTTCAAAAGTGAGCACCTCTCCAGGAAGTACAAACACACTCATTTTTATGTAGGACGAGAGTTCATCCTTAAATTTAATGGAAAAAGCAGCCTTTCCAGGGCTGTATTCATGGACTTCTCCAAAAACAAAAGAATGCCAAATAAAGATGAGACCAGTAACAATACACATTTTTCTTACTGTCATGCCTGATTTCTTCCCGGCAAATACTTCCATTTTCTACCGGAGATTTAATGTATTGGGTGATCTTTCATCTAAAGCTCTAATCAATCGTTCATCACGTTTGTATATATCATTTCGGAAATGGATCGATCCTTCATCGTCCACCCACGTCGTCCAGTAAAGCAAATGAACATCAAAAGGTTCGGGTAAGATGACCGTTTGTTCCCGGTTTGTTTTAATTGCATTTTGAATATGTTCAAAAGTCCAATTTGGATCATGCCGTAGAAGATATTCGGCAAGTTCAATCGGCTTTTCAATACGGATACATCCGGAGCTGAAAGTTCGCGCACTTTTAACAAAGAGCTCTCTCGAGGGTGTATCATGGAGATACACATTGAACTTATTAGGGAACATAAACTTCACACGCCCGAGTGCATTCAAAGGCCCGGGATCCTGTCGAAATCTGAAAGAGAAATTTCCGGAAGAGACATTCGTCCAGTCGATGGTTTTGGGATCGATCTCCTTTGTTTCTGCACCCCACCCTTCCAACACTTTGATTTTCTGTTGGTCAAAATAATCTATATCCTTTGAGATCAAAGGAATTTTATCCTGCAGGGCGATTTTACGAGGGATGTGCCAATACGGACACAGCACGAGATAAGTCATTTTATCACTGAAAACCGGGGTTCTCCGATATTTCGTTCCTACGACTACGCGCATTGTCATCACTGATCGGTGGTTCTCAAAAACATCCAGTTTAAAATCAGCGATATTGACAATTATATGGCGACGGCCCAAATCTTCTGACAACCAGCGCCAACGTTCCATATTGACTCTAATCTGGTTCAGGCGATCTTCAACAGGAACATTCAAAGTGGCGAAAGTAGCAGCGCCAACAATTCCATCCATATCCAAACCATTTCTGTACTGAAACTTTCTCAGAGCCTCTTCTAATTCGCTATCAAACAAATCGTCGATGCTTCCCATTAAAAGACTAAATTCTCCTGTCGCGATCAACCGATTCCGCAATGCTCGGACCCTCTCTCCCTTATCCCCTATTTGCATTTTTGGCCCTTCCGGCACTTTTTCCCATCCCCCTTTTTTTGCGATCTCTCGATATTGAGACAGGGCATTTCGGAGTCCCGAATATCCCGGTTGGGGCGGGATTAGGTCATGCAGGGTTTTGGCGATCTGATTCGATCCGAGAGCATTTTCGAGGATTAAAGCCATATCAGTTCCTCTTCGGTTTGCAATCCATTCCGAGTCAATACTCTCAGGATTTACCCTCCCGGAGAGTAAATGTGAGCCATATATTAAAAAAGCATCCGTAAGCAGCAAATCAACATCGGCCAACATACGTGGATCAAGCGACTTCCTTTCTTTTTGCGATTGTTTAATATTTTCTAACAGCTCATTTATACTGTTGAGATGGTAATCCTTCGGATCTAATCCTTCCAGATCAGCCTTAAGAATGGCGTCAACACATTCTGTCACTTGGGGCTTAAGACCTTTGTCATCGACCCAGGCTCCTCTAAAGATACGATGTGTATAGAAGAGCGGGAGCACAACCGAGGAGTGAATTTTTTCATCTCTAACCTCTATCTTGGGTGGAATTCCTGCTGCTTCAACCCTATTCCTCAAGTATTCTTGAACTTGAATTGATAAAGATTGAAAAGCTAAACCTGGGAGTGAATGAAATAGAAGAGCCAAAATCAATGTTAAAACAGCAACACAATAGCCTCTGATTTTTCGCCTTATTGCTAGCTCTGGATCGATCGAATGTCCGAGTAAAGCTCTAAACATCGTCAACTTCCTTTTTTTTGTGTGTCACCAGTTTTGCATGGACTCCTCTTCGTAATGCAACAAAGGTCTTTTCAAGAAGGTTCACGCCAATTAGAATTGCGACAGTTATTATGCTCAGGAGGATCGATGCAGCATATTGTCCAAACCCGATGAGAACTCCGACGCCGGCCAGAATCCAGATCACGGCGGCAGATGTTATCCCCATGACAACTCCCTGACGGGTCAGGATCACTCCGGCACCGATGAATCCTATCCCGGTGATAACCTGGCCAACGATCCTGCCTGGATCTA
>JBATYS010000026.1:0-1556 GCA_049674205.1 Candidatus Aminicenantaceae bacterium | reverse complement strand
CCTCTGTCCCTGAGTTTTGAAAGTTGCACCGCCACCACACCCAGAGGTGAGTGTCCGCTGCGTTGGCAATTCATACTCGGGGTTGCTCAGCATCACATCGGCCAGCGATTCCTCCTCACACACCCTCATACTCGCCACGTCGTCGATGCCTGAGATGATTCCCTCTGCGTACAGGAATCCGAGGACAAGGCAATTCAGCTTGGTTGGAGTGCACAGGATAGTGACCAGTTCCTGGCGATTTACATATACTGCTAGCGCCATCTCGCTGGGCACGTGAACTGAGGTTTTCTCCCATCCCTCGCCCGAAAAACGATCGAACACGACGTCGGTTGCGACACCTTTCAGATCCAATTTCTTCATCCTCTAACCTGAATTATTCATAAATTTGGCAGACACTGATATATATTTCATTTTTATTCTGCTTCATACTAAATATATCTGGCAGTATTGTGATCGACACATTTTCCATACAAATTTTCTAAGAAAAAGTCTGCCAAATTTACCTTCCAGGCTAAATCACCTCCTGTAGAATTTCCGTGATGTCCTTAATCTCTATGACTTCACTATCCTTCAGGCTCAACCTGCTATCCTCAAAATTGGTGATGCAGTATGGGCAGGAAGTAACCAGCACCTCAGCCCCGGCCATGACGGCTTGTTCTACTCTGAGGTCGGAGAATCTTTCGCCTTTTGGAGTTTCCATCCAAATCCTGCCTCCTCCCCCTCCGCAACAGAGGCTATCTTTCATTGAATCAGCCATCTCGACCAGTTCTATACCAGGTATTTTCTTTAAGGCCTCCCGGGGTTCGTCATAAATGCCATTGTGTCGACCCAGGTAACATGGGTCATGATAGGTCACTTTCTTCCGATACTCCTTGGTGAGGTCAAGCTTTCCCTCGCAAATAAGCTCGAGTAAATATTGGGAGATATGGACCACCTCAAAGTTCACCATAAATTCGGGATACTCGTTTTTGAACGTGTGGTAGCAGTGAGGGGAGGACACAAGGATTTTCTTCACTCCATTCGCGATAAACGTTTTGATGTTTTCCCTTGCCAGGCGTTTGAATAATTCCTCATCTCCGGTCTTTCGGATACTTTCTCCACAGCAACTCTCTTTGGATCCCAGTATCCCAAAATCTGTCCCTGCCAGGTTGAGTATTTTGGCTGTAGCTCTGGCTACCTTCATTAGCCTTGGATCATAGCAGAGATAGCAGCCGGGAAAATATAAAAAATCAATTCCCTCGGTGAAGGTTTTTACAGATTGACCTTCTGCCCATTCACCCCTCTTTTCTCGCTCTTCATTCAAGGGATTCCCTTCGCCGGCGAGGCTTGCGCTTATGGCGGGAACCGGTTTGGCAGAAGCGGGAAAGACCCCGTATTCCGTGGCTATCCTGCGCAGGGATACACCGGATTCTATCTGTTTCACGTCCCTGGGGCACTGCTGGGGGCATAATCCGCAGGTCGTACAAAGCCACATCTCTTCAGCTTCTATCTCAGTCAAACCGAATGCAGCCTGTCGGACTAACTTGCGCATACTAAAGATTCTAACCCTGTTCCAC
>JBATYS010000025.1:0-23576 GCA_049674205.1 Candidatus Aminicenantaceae bacterium | reverse complement strand
GAGTGGCTGGGAAGCAGGGATTCGAACCCCGATTCCATGATCCAGAGTCATGTGTCCTGCCGTTGGACGACTTCCCAGCAGCAGCGACATGATAGCGAATTCTCCCCTTTTTTTCAAGATGGCTCTTCAGCACATAAAATGCAAAACACCTTTTTTTTACTGGGAGTAAAGGACCCTTCAGTGTTCAAGTGAACAGTTGTTTGAACAGATGGGGAAAATACATGACAAACCCAAATCGCAGGGCCCGCCCCAAAAATCCAGCGATACAAAAACGGACAAAATTGACGTTCGTCATTCCTGATAACACGGCCACTACATAGAGGGGGGGGAATCCTGTAAGAGCACTTAAAAAAATGAATAGGTCGCTCTTGGACTCCCATTTTTTCATTTTAGCTTCGATCTCTGAGATCTTTTTCTCATATCGCTTTTTTGAGAGGTTGATTACCCCTTTTCCTGATAAAAACATAAGGGCTTTTGCGGTCATTTGTCCTGAGGTTGCCAACAAGAGCACTGGAATGAACTTAGCTTCTGATATGGTCAAAGAAAACCAAATAAGGAAAAGCTCAGCGTTGATAAGAGGAATGAAACCACTGATGAGGCAAACAACATAAGTACCGCCATAGAGTCCTATAACGGATAACAATTGGAGGATGCTGGATTCGTCCATTCAGATGATCGGTAGATTCCTACTTATAAGTTTCCCATTCTCTTTTTTTAAAAACAAAAAGTCAATTCTTGAAATAAGTTCATAATATATATTCACTCTATTATTATCGCCTGGGACAAATAGGACTGTTTGACAGTCCAAAGGGATGATGATAATATTTCGCATCAAATGAGAAAGACATGGATCCGCCTCGGCATTATATTCTTTTTGACGGCCGTTTTTCTCTTTTTTTTCTTTAAAAGTGTCGATTGGAATGATGTTCTGGCGAACTTGACGAATGTCAACCTTAAATATTTCCTTCTCGCCCTCCTGTTGGCCCCTCTGCACCTTTTAACACGCTCCATTCGTTGGCAATACCTGATCAAATACGAAAAGAAAGGGGTGAGTCTATATAACCGATTCGCTGCCAATGCCATAGGTTTTACGGTCAATTTTATTTTTCCAGGCAGACTTGGAGAAATTGCCAAGCCTATTTATCTTGCGCAGAAAGAAGATATCAAAAGGGGTTTTATGGTCGGAACAGTGGTTGTCGAGCGGATCTTTGATATCATTATCTGTTCTATGCTATTGGGACTATATTTCGTATCGAGGCCGATCTTTCCCACCTATTATCAAGCTGGGGATGATGCGTATTCTCTCCTCTCATTTTGGGGAATTTTTGGGATCTCTATTGCCATTTTTCTTTTGCTATTGATACTGGCAGTTTATTTCTACAAAGAGAAAGCCCTCACCGTTTTTGCATTTCTATTAAGGCCCTTCTCAAAAAAGATCTCGGACTGGGCTCTGAGGATTCTCGAAGAATTTATCCAGGGCTTGAAATTTTTTCATTCGGTGGGAAACCTGTTTATGTACATCCTGCTCTCTGTGGTCGTTTGGCTTGGAATAACCCTTTTCTATTGGGTGTTTTTGCTCGCATACAACATCGATGTTATGTATTTTTCTACCTATCCCTATATTTTTCTGACGGGTGTTGGGGCTTCCATTCCCACTCCGGGCATGGTCGGAGGATTCCATTATTTCAGCAAACTGGGGATGATGTCTTTCCTGAATGTCGAGGCTAACCTTGCGGTGAGCATCACGATCGTTGTGCATGCGGTCCAGCTTGTGATGACTTGTCTCATTGGTTATGCTATATTATGGAAAGAAGGAATTTCCCTGCTTCAGATAAAGAAGTTGGGAGAGGATTTAAAACAATGAGATGCCCTTACTGCAATTACGAAGAGAGCAAAGTCATAGACTCGAGAGAAAGTAAGAATGGCATGACGATCCGTCGACGACGAGAATGTCTTGACTGTGAGAAAAGATTTACGACTTACGAAAAGATCGATGAAATCCCCTATATGATCGTCAAAAAAGACGGGAGGCGGCAGCGATTCGAGAGCGAGAAAATCATGGCCGGGCTGCTCAAGGCATGTGAGAAAAGGCCTGTTCCTGTCGCCAAATTGGAAGAGATCGTGGAAGAGATCGAGACAAGCCTTCAAGAGAGACCAGAGAAAGAGATCAATGCGGATGAGATCGGTCAATTTGTTATGGACCGGTTGAAGGTTCTGGATAAAGTCGCTTACGTTAGGTTCGCATCGGTGTACCGGGATTTCAAGGATGTGTTGGAGTTTAAGAAGGCATTGGAGACGCTGCTAAAAGAGAAATAGGCGTTTTATTCGAAGATATCGAGTACAGAATATTTTTAAACATGGATTATTCACGGACCGAGGCCAACCCGCTCCACCCCAACATTAAGGTGGAGGCGAGGAAGTGGGATCCACAATTTAGCTGTATTTTTTGAATGTTTTATCTGGTAGTCCAAAAATGTCGAAAAAGATAAAACCTGTATCTCGTATCGTCAAGATCGAAACCGAGATCAATAAGATCGCGGGGGAAGTGTTCCTCAAGAAAAAGGATCTTCTCGGGCTGGATGAGAGCTGGGTGCCGTATGTGGATGTTGCAGAAAACGAGACCGATATCACTATAGAGGTGGAACTGCCCGGTGTTGCGCAGAAGGACATTCAGCTTGTCTTCTATGGCAACCGGATCGAGATAAAGGGGCTGAAAAAGGAGTTCCCTTCCGGGACACGGATCAAATATTTAAGGCTTGAAAGGGAATATGGCCCCTTCAGGCGGTTTGTTTTTCTTCCCAATGCCGTCCACTCGGAAAAAGCGAGAGCAGTGCTTGAAAACGGTGTTTTGACTATTCAGTTCAAAAAAGTGAGGAGGAAGCAAGAGAGGCAAGTTGTCTTGAAAATTCGAAAACCTGAAGAAAAAACGGAGGAGAAAGATGGCGAAAAAAGAAGATGACTTAGAAAATGAATTCGAAGATGTCGTCGAAGATGAAGGTCAGAAACTCAATATCCCTAAGGAAATGCCGGTCCTTATGCTACGGGATATTGTTGTCTTCCCATATATGGTCGTCCCGCTGTTCGTAGGAAGAGAGAAATCAAAGGAGGCTATCGATCATGCTCTGTCTTCGCACAGAATGATTCTCCTCCTCACTCAAAAGGATATGGAGATCGAGGATCCAAAGAGGGAAGATGCCTTCGAGATCGGGACAGTGGCTCTTGTTATGAGGATGCTTAAACTTCCCGACGGGAGGGTGAGAATTCTCGCACAGGGGATTGTGCGGGCCAAATTACAGACTCTTGATGAGGAGAAGGCATATTATTCAGCGCGCATTAAAGTGCTCCATGAATCGGAGGATATCGAAAAATCGATCCAGAGCGAAGCTCTAGTCAGAAATGTCAGAGAGGGGCTGGATAAGGCTTCTGCACTCGGAAAAAATATAGCTCCTGAAGTGATGATACTGGCGGCAAATGTGGATGAGCCAGGAAGACTAGCCGACCTTGCGGCTGCGAACCTGGAGTTAAAGGTCCATGAGGCTCAGGAACTTTTGGAGATACAAGATCCATTTCTCCGTTTGAAAAAAGTCTATGAATTTTTGACCAAGGAACTCGAGTTGTTGGATGTTCAATCGAAGATTAGCAGTGAAGCCAAGGGCGAAATGGATAAGCTCCAGAAACAGTATTTTCTGCGTCAACAGATAAAAGCGATACAGAAAGAACTTGGTGAGGGCACCGAGATCCAGGAGGAGATCAAGGGATATCAGGATAGGTTGAAAAAGCTGAAGGTCGCCCAGGAAGTCCGAGAAGAACTCGAAAAACAGATCAGTCGTCTCTCCCAAATGCATCCTGAATCAGCAGAGACTGCTGTTGTCAGGAACTATCTGGACTGGATGTTTGCCCTGCCATGGAACAAAACGACCAAAGATAACCTGGACCTCAAGAGCGCCAAGGGAATACTGGATGAGGATCATTACGGTCTGGATAAGGTCAAAGAGAGGATCCTCGAGTATTTGGGTGTGCGAAAGCTTTCAAAGGCGATAAAGGGCCCGATCTTGTGTTTTGTCGGTCCTCCTGGAGTGGGGAAGACATCGCTGGGCCGGTCCATTGCAAGGGCGCTGGGCCGAAAATTCATCCGGATCTCTCTCGGAGGAGTGAGGGATGAAGCGGAGATAAGAGGACACCGGAGAACATATGTCGGAGCCATGCCGGGAAGGGTCGTGCAGGGATTAAGGCGGTGTGGGTCGAATAATCCGGTGTTCATGATGGATGAGGTGGACAAGATCGGCGCGGATTTTAGGGGAGACCCTTCCTCTGCACTCCTGGAAGTCCTCGACCCGGAACAGAATTTCTCCTTCAGTGACCACTACCTGGGAGTTCCTTACGATCTCTCCAAGGTCATGTTCATCACCACAGCAAACCTTTTGGATCCCATACAACCTGCATTCCGTGATAGGATGGAAGTCCTTCGCCTTCCCGGGTACACCGAAGAGGAAAAATTGCAGATCGCTCTACGTCATCTGGTACCCAAACAGATCAAGGAGAATGCACTCAATGAGAAGTTGATCTCGTTCACCAAAGGTGCGGTTCAGAAGATCATATCTTTGTACACCCGTGAGGCGGGAGTCAGGAATCTGGAGAGAGAAATTGCTTCGATCTGCAGAAAAGTCGCACGAAAGGTTGCTGAGGGGAAAAAGAGCTTGACCAAGATCACATCTCAAAATTGTGAGAAGTACCTCGGACCCCCCAAAATATTCAGAGATCAGCTGCAGAAGGAGAACCGTATTGGCGTTGCCACAGGTGTCGCTTGGACTGCCGCAGGCGGTGAACTCCTGTTTGTGGAAGCGACAAAAATGAAGGGTAAAGGGGCACTTACTCTGACTGGGTCCTTGGGTGATGTCATGAAGGAATCGGCTCAAGCGGCTCTAAGTTTTTCAAGAGCACATGTCAAAGAGTTGGGGATAGATGGGAAGATATTCTCTCAAAATGATTTTCACATTCATATTCCTGAGGGAGCCATTCCCAAAGATGGTCCGTCTGCTGGAGTGACGATGGCGACATCTTTGATCTCGATTTGCACGAACAGGAAAGCGAGATGGGATGTGGCCATGACCGGTGAGATCACGCTCACTGGGAATGTTCTTCCAGTCGGGGGGATAAAAGAGAAAGTCCTCGCAGCTCAACGCGCGGGAGTGAAGAATTTTATCCTTCCTCTACCGAATAAAAAGGATTTGATCGATATTCCGAAAAATATCACGAAAGACATCAATTTTATTTTCGTTAAAGATATCAGTGAGGTTCTCAAAGACGCGTTAATGCCATCCCCGGTCAAAACCACAAAATAACAGATTTAGGGTCCGCTCCTTGAGCAGACCGTCACTATGAACGATGTAGGTTTCGTTCCCCGAATTAACGTGACAAAATGGGGACAGGCACCTCATTTCCTGTCGGGACTTCGGAGCCAGTCCCCATTTTGCGGAGCCAGTCCCCATTTTGATGTAGGGTCAGCTCCCCGAGCGGACCGAAAAGATGAGATCCCGTTCCCCGAACGGACCGCTTGGGAACCAGTCCCCACATACTGCTAGGTCACAAGGTATGTGCCTTCAAAGACAATCGCGGCTGGGCCTGTCTGGAATACCTTATCACTATCCCATTCCACAGTCAGGTTCCCAGTGGATGTTCTGACGTTGACCTTTCTGTCTGTCCTGTCTTTCAATATCGATGCGACAGCCGCAGCACAGGACCCACTCCCTGATGAGAGAGTCTCTCCAACCCCTCTTTCCCAGAAGAGAACCTCGATTTCCTGCCTGTTCAACACTCTTATGAATTCGATGTTGATCCTTTTCGGAAAGAACGGGTGAAATTCGATCTCATACCCCAACTGGTGCCACTCAATACGTGAGGGGAAGCGGTCCAAGAAAATACCACAGTGAGGATTCCCCAAAGAAACAAGCGTTATTTCAAAAACCTTTTTCTGGATGGATAGAGGATAATCGATAATTGTATTATGTGTCGATCCATCGTCGAACGGAATGTCATTGGAGCTCAGCTTGGGGATCCCCATGTCAATTTTAATTTTGAACAGGTTGTCGTTTCTTTCGATAGGTTCGCATTCCCTTTCGCCAACGGTTGTGAAAAAAAGTATGCGTGGAGGCTTGATCTTTTTCTGATAATAGAGGTATGCAGCCGCACATCTCAGGCCGTTTCCAGAGATTTCCGCCTCGGTGCCGTCTGCGTTGAAGACCCGAAAATTGACGTGACCCTTGTCTTTATCTTTGATGGAGATCAACAGGAGGCCGTCACCCCCGATTCCTGTGTGGCGCTCACAGATCCTCCGGGCAAGAGCTCCCTTTTCTGTGGTTGATTTTACCTCTTGTTCCTCAAGAATCAAAAAGTCGTTGCCCAAAGAATGAACTTTGGCAATCTTCATTCAGGTATCCTTAGGGTTACGATATACTCCTGAACTTGTCCGTCTCTCTCTCTCACAACAAGAAGCATGATCGGATCACCTGCATCTGTATTCTTGATTTCCTTTTCGAGATCATCTGCGCGTTTTACAGGATTTCTGTTGACTTCAACGATTATGTCATATTTCTCCATGCCTTGCCTGTGGGCTTCGCTGTATTGCTTGACCTCGGTTATGATGAGCCCTTCCTCTGTCCGAAAACCATAACGGCTGGCGATTCTGGGAGTCATCTCTTGGACTGTAATACCGATATCCTTGTCAGGGGAGACCTTTTGAGCTGTTTCTGGTTCTGGATCCCGTTCAGAGACTTCTAATTTCACATTCTTTTCTTTTCCATCCCTGATGATCGTCAGCTCAACTTCTGTTCCTGGCTCAACTTCAGCGACTTTGAACCGCACATCGTTTCTGTCTTTGATGGGTTCTCCATTGAGCTTTGTAATGACGTCGTAACGTTTCAGCCCTGCCTTTTCTGCGGGTGTGTCCGGTTCCACAGTGCTTATGAGCGCTCCCTCTTTGGACTTGAGGTTGAGAAGTTTTTTGTGATCATCAGTGATCACCATGATCGACACTCCGAGATAACCTCTGACAACTCTGCCTTTTTCCTTAAGTTGTTCGATAACACCCTGAGCTAAGCTTGTGGGGATAGCCAGGCCGATTCCGACATTTCCTCCTGAAGGAGAAATGATCATGCTGTTGATCCCGATGACATCTCCCTTCATGTTGATAAGAGGGCCACCGCTGTTTCCCCTGTTGATGGAGGCATCTGTCTGGATGAAATCTTGATAATCCGGAACTCCGCCGCCTCCATAAAGTTGGCGTCCCTTGGCACTGACGATACCTGCAGTCACAGTGTGCGACAGACCCAGAGGATTCCCCACGGCGAGAACCCATTCGCCCACTTTGAGTGTCGAGGAGTCGCCTAACGCCAGGTAGGGAAGATTTTCGCTTTTCACCTTTAAAAGTGCAAGGTCGGTTCTGGGATCTGTGCCCACGATCTCTGCTTCGTACTCATCACCTTTTAGAGAAACGATATCCACCTTGATCGCATTTTCCACGATATGGTTGTTCGTGACGATGTAACCATCCTGACTGATGAAAAAGCCTGTTCCTTGGGAGGACGAACGGAATTCCTGTTCTCTGTCGCGACTACGGGGTTGGCCGTAGAAAAACCTGTCCCAAAAATCAAAAGGGGAATCATCAAAAAAACTGCGAGCGCTTCGTGTTTCCACTCTCTCCGCTGTGACTCTGACCACAGCAGGAGCGGCCCTTTCGGCGATCGTTACAAAATCTAATTCCTCTCTTGCTTGCACGGAAGGAGAGGCATAGAGATTAGACGACAATGAAGATGTCGGTTGAGTCTCTGAAAAATTATCAGGGTAGTTTTTTTCAGGAGTATAAATAAATATCAGACCTGCAATAACCATTCCGAGAAAAAAACTGATAGTGGCAATAATTAATGTTTTTTTCATTTTATGACCTCCGTGATGCTAGATTAAATTAGCATAGAGTATATAAATTTTCAATCTCCTTACTATAAATTATTCATAAAAGCTGCCGATTCCATTCTCAAAAGCCCCTCCAATTCTTATTATCGGCATTTTTTACCTTTCAGGCGCCGATCCAACCTAACCAACCAAACTTCGTGGGCCACTGCCTCAACCTTAATGTAAGGGTGGGATGGGTTGGCCTCATCTCGTGAATAATCCATATTCGACTCAGTTGTTTGCGAAAAAATCTTTTATGTTCTGCATCTGAAGACTTTTTCAATATAAGACAGTCTTTGTGAATCAGATGTGAACAATTAGGGCAACTTTATTAAAACTACAAAATTAGTAAATCGTTGCACAATGTAATCAAATAACTTTATGATATTCAGGCTCTTCGTAATTTCAACTGAATTTGAAGATAAAACTGAATATGTTTTTGGAATAAAATACTTTTCGTATTTTACTTTTCACTTTTCACGAATTATCATAATATCCATTCTTTTGTTTAAAGAGATTGGAAAATCAAATGACAGAGTTGAAGAAGGGCGTTTTAATCGTTTTTGAGGGTATCGATGGTGCCGGAAAATCCACTCAGGCAGAGATTTTATTGAAAAAGCTCGATGGACTGGGCTATGCTGTTGTGTACTATCGCGAACCTTCCGACAGCAAATGGGGGCGAGAGATCAAAAGGAAGGCCCAGTTTGCTGATTCACTCACACCGCATGAGGAGTTGGAGTTGTTCCAGAAAGACCGCGAGGAAAACGTTAAAAATAATTTAAAGCCATCCCTCGAGCGAAAAGAAGTGATCATCCTGGACAGGTACTATTTCTCGACCATTGCCTATCAAGGGGCAAAAGGGATCGATCCCGAATCGATACGCAAGAGAAATGAAGCGTTTGCCGTGAGGCCGGATCTGGTTTTCATATTGGATGTGGCGGCAGGCCAAGGTCTGGAACGTATTGAAGATAGGGGACAGAAGGACATGCTTTTCGAACGCGAAGAATACTTGGTGAAGGTTAGGCAACTCTTCAAGAGCTTCCAAGGAGATAATATCCATCATATTGATGCCACCCTATCCATCGAGCACATTGAGAAACAGATAGAAAATATCACGTTTGAATTCCTTGAATCCGTTACCTCATAAAAAAGGGGACTGTCCCCTAATTGTGTAGGGTCCGCTCCCCGAGTGGACTGCAAAAAGTCAAATCTAGACCAACGTAGCGAAATTTGTTATATTTGAGATGTGTTGAATAAATTTGTCATCCGTCTTAAAAAGCCAAACCTAAAAAAGTTCAAGCTCAAAAAACTCAGTCTGAAAAATATCTCCCAAAAACGATATTTCAAGAAAGTTGTATGGATTTTATGTGTGCTTTTTCTCTTAGCCATGGGCGTAATAGTTGGCAGCTACAAGGCGATCCTTCAGAATCTTCCCTCTATCTCCGATTTAGAAGAATTTGAGCCGAATATCATTACGTATATCTATGCGGATGATGGAGAGGTCATCGGGGAATATGCGATCGAAAAGCGGATAGAGGTCGCCTATGAAGATATCCCCGAGATATTGATCAATGCCATTGTCGCTACAGAAGACCCCAGGTTTTACAGCCACAAGGGGATCGATTTTTTGGGCATGCTTCGGGCGCTGAAGGAAGACATCAAACTAATCCTGACTCCTAGGAAACTGCATGGGGGGAGCACGATCAGTCAACAGCTTGCCAGAGAGCTGTTTCTCCATCGCCGTCAAACCATCCGCCGGAAACTTAAAGAAGTTTTACTTGCGCTCCAGATCGAACAGAATTATTCAAAACAAGAGATTCTCACCCTGTACTGCAATCAGTTTAACCTGGGTCATGGCGCCTACGGAGTCGAAGCAGCTTCACGCCTGTATTTTGGAAAACCGGTCTCTGAACTGGCGTTGGAGGAAGCCGCTCTAATCACGGGGATCTTCCGGGGGCCAAGTCTTTACTCTCCGTATCGAAATCCTGAAGGCACGCTCCACCGGCGCAACCATGTGATCAACAGGTTAGTGGAAGAAGACTACATCACACAAGAAGAGGGAGACGTAGCCAAACAGGCATCTATGATTGTCCTTCCTCTGTACCGCGATGTTTCTGGGTTTGCTGCATATTTCAAGGAGGAAGTTCGAAAATATCTGGAGGAGAACTATGGTGCTGATGCCCTCTACACACAGGGATTGCAGGTATATACTACACTAAATCAAGAATACCAGAGATATGCAGAGGATGCTCTGGTCAAACACCTCCATGTTCTGGATAAAAGGCAAGGGTGGAGGAAGGATAAGATCAATCTCCTTGAAATTGGAATTGAAAATCTTGAGGAGCTATCAGAACCTCTCAGAGATCCCGGATCCAATGAAACCTTGCTCAAAAACTGGCGTAAGTTTTCCCTGGAAATCGGCCAGATCATAGAAGCCGTTGTTCTTTCTGTGGAAAGAGGAAGCGCCACGGTCAAAGTCAAAGATTACATGGGGAAAATAGCTAACAAAGATATCGGCTGGACTAAATCCAACAACCTCAAGACTCTCATAAAGAGCGGAGATGTCATCCACGTCAAATTGGACAGCATAGATGAAGAAAAGAAAGAGATCTCTGCTTCCCTTGAGCAGGAGCCTGTTTTGGAGGGAGCCTTCCTGGCTATAGATCCCCACACCGGACAGATCAAAGCGATGGTAGGGGGATATTCATTCGATCGGCTCAAGTTTAATCAAGCCACTCAAGCCCTGAGGCAGTCTGGTTCGGTCATCAAACCCTTCCTCTATACGGCTGCTCTTGAAAACGGCTACACCCCTGCAACCGTGATCGTGGATGAGCCCACAGATTTTAAGGACCAGTGGTCGGGAGATGTGTGGTCACCGCCTAACTATGATCTTAAATACAAGGGGGCTGTAACTTTGCGCTGGGGCTTGGAAGAATCCAGAAACATCATTACTGCAAAGATATTGAATTATATCTCCCCACAACTAGGTGTTGACTACTGTAAAAAGTTCGGCATCACGTCGACCATTTATCCCTATCCCTCCCTGGCATTGGGGGCCTTTGAAGTGAGACTCATCGAGCTCGTCTCAGCGTTTTCGACTTTTCCGAACAAAGGGATCCGAATCCCCCCCTACTTTATCACCCGTATCGAAGATAAGGACGGAAATGTGTTAGAGGAAGCCCCCGTAGAGTCAGATGAAGTCCTGTCTCCCCAGATCGCCTACATGATGACCAATCTACTCCAGGGAGTTGTTCAGCGTGGAACAGCCCAGGCAGCAAAATGGATGAAAAAGCCGTTAGCTGGAAAAACAGGAACAACGGATGATTTTTCAGACGCCTGGTTTATGGGCTTTTCTCCCTCTCTCTGTGCGGGTGTATGGGTGGGGCACAAAGAGGGGAGAATCCCCATCGGAGACAGGCAGGCAGGTTCTGTGGCTGCATTACCCATCTGGATGGATTTTTTCCAGAGGATCATCGAGAAGGAAGAGAAAATCGCCGAAGAAAACGGTGATAAGTATGAGCCTGAGGAAGGATTTGAAGTTCCTCCCAATCTCTCCTTTGTGGAGATAGACCGAAAGACGGGTTTGCTTTCAACACCCTTTTGCCTTTTCCCCTTTAGAGAAGTTTTCATCCCCGGCACAGAACCCAATCGGTTCTGTTCCCATGAGGATCATATGTTGAGCCTCGATTACTATGAAATCCTCAAGAAAAAAGACGAAAACTAACTGAATTATTCATAATAAATGTCGATACATGAATAACTAACACCCATCATAATTTGGCTTGATTATCCGGAGGACTATTTTGGCTATCTCCCTTCCATTAAGATTTTTTTACTATAATCGACATTTCTCACCCTACGGGCGCCGACCCAACCTACCCGCTGATCTCACTACAAAGCCTTCGTTGTAGCCCGGGTTAGGTTGGGACAGCTCGCGGTAGTTCACTACAGCTTCGTGTGCCACTGCCTCAACCTTAATGTAAGGGTGGGGTGGGTTGGCCTCAACTCGTGAATAATTCAGGTTGAGAAAAGGGTGGTCCTTTAAATAAAATCATTTCTTCTTTTTTGTTTTGGCGGAGGTCGATTTTCGAGAGGATGATGAAGATTTTTTTGATGATGATGATGAAGATTTGTTGGAAGATTCGATTTTGGAACTGTTCGATCGCGAAGGAGTGTCCGATTTTATGGCATTTTTGTTGGAGGAAGAACTGCGATACGACTCTTTTGTTCCAATAAATTTGTTTGACGGGCTGCTTTCCTTTGATATGTAATCAATAAAACGACTGACCGGTGACTTGGAGTTTGTGCTTTTCAGCTTTTCATCCAACTTTTTAAAAGTGACCTTGGGGGAAGAAGGATAGCTCGATCCTTGTTGAATTTTATCTCTTTCCCTTAAGAGGTCGGGGTATTTTATCGTCTTATCTTGTGTTCCTCGGGTGATTCCGTTGAATTTTGTGGATTTCTCATTCTTGTAGAGGAAAACCTTATTCTCGCTCAGCTTTTCAACCGAGACGTTTTGGTATTTGGGTTTCGCTAGAGGAGGATTCTTTGAAAGGCTGATCTTTCCGATCCTCCGGACTGATTCATGATCGAGTGAGACCCGCGAGATATTTGGCGCCTGAAGCTGGCTTTTTCGAATCACCGTCAGTCCGTCTGAATAATCAGGGTAGTAGGGCTCTGAATACCGGGGGTAATACACATTGTTAATGACAACTCCAGGGTAACCGTAGTAGCTCATCGGAGCCCAGCCGCAGTAATCATGTCCCCAATACCAGCTGACCCAACCGGGGCCCCAGACTGTTGTGGGGATCCAATACCAGCCAATGCCCACATGCCAATGCCAGCGGCCAAAGTGGTATGTGACCCATCCCCAAGGTTCATAGGGGAGCCACGTCCAGCCGCATGTGGAGATCCAAACCCACCGGCCGTTGTGATAGGGACGCCATTGAGACCTGACGTCGTGTGGGACCCAGACATAACCATAGGGATCGACGTACGTCCAATCTCCATAAGTCTGCAATTCTCCCCCATAGTCATCCAGCTCACTGGGAAGATACTTCTGTGCCATACGCTCTCTTAACGTGACATCTCTGTCTTCATTCCATCTGTCGAAACTGTCTTCGGATACAGCGTGGAATCGGATAGGGCGTGAAGTAAAATGTCCCTCGATGGCCACTAATTTTTGAGCTTCTTTGATGAGTACAGAACCCGATTCTCCGGCGGCCTCGATCAATCCGTTGAAGACAAAAATCTCTGTCTCCTGGTTTTCTCTCACATCAATCCTGTACAGCCCTTCATCGAGAACGTAGATCGAAACATCTGGAGAGTGAATTTCAAGGCTTTTTTCTCGATCAATGGAATTTACACTGAAATAGACGTGACCTGACCAGATCCGGATCTGGATAAGATCGTTTCCCCGTTTGGGGAGGTTTATGAAATCGACTTTGGTATCGTTGTCGAGTCGGATGTATTTTCCTTTTCCGAAGTAAACTTCGACACGGCCGTCCGTTGTCCCAACTCTGTCGCCTTGAGCGATGGGCATGTTGACCACGCCTTCCTCGTAAGCGAGCTCTGAGGATCTTTGTATGAATGCATTCCCATTCACATAGCTCAATCGAGCGATGGAGTTGTTGGTGTATTCAGGGTCTTCCGAGTATGAGATGGTTACAAAAAGGAGGAGGAGAGCGGCCAAAACTGCTATCTTTTTCACTTTATATCTCCTTCTTGCTCTTTTCACATTCTTTATTTATGCAAGTGTTATGCCAACTTTTCTTACCTGGTTTCTCCCGTGTTGTCCCCTTATTTGTCCATAATAGATGACGGGCTGTCTCCATTTCATACATGAATGAGGCGCTGTTTCCACAATGCAAAATTGTGTAGGGTCCATTCCCCGAATGGACCGAGACAAAAATGGGTACAGGCACCTCTTTCCTCACGGAATGTCGGAGCCAGTCCCCATTTTGATGTAGGGTCCGCTCCCCGAGCGGACTGTTATGAATAAACAGAATTAAGGATTGACGGGATAAAACTTTTTGAGGTTTGCGAAAATGGGCTGGAGCTCACGCTCAGCAACTTGAGAGGCGTTCGGTTGGATACCGGGGGATTTTTTTTGCCCGCTCAATTGAAGAATGACTTCTTTGCTGCCCGCACTGAGACCCTGAAGGTTGTATCCCCCCTCGAGCACAAAAAGGATCCTGTCTTTACAGTGTTTATCTGCAAGGCGCATGAGCGCATTTGCTAGCGCTCCGAATCCCTCGGCCGTGATCTGCATTCCCCCCAACGGATCTCTCTTGTAGATGTCGAATCCTGCAGAAACAAGGATAAAATCCGGCTGAAATTTCTCTGCAATGGGGGAGAGGAGCCTTTCAAAAATGTATAAATAATCGCTATCTGTCTTACCTGGAGATAGAGGGACATTTATGGTGAAGCCTTCTCCGTCACCTTGGCCTGTTTCACTCCAGCGACCGGTCCCGGGATAATGGGGAAACTGGTGAGTCGAAAAGTAAAGCACGTCATTCCTCGCGTAAAAGGAATTCTGAGTGCCGTTCCCATGGTGCAGATCCCAATCCATGATGAGGATCCGCGCATGTCCGTGCTTCTTCAGCAGATATTCCGCTCCGATCGCTACGTTATTGAAGATGCAAAATCCCATGGCTCTCGTCGCCTCTGCATGATGTCCCGGAGGTCTGACAAAGGCAAAACCATTTTTGATCTTTCCTTCCAGGATCAATTCTATCCCCTTTAACACACCGCCTGCGGCAAGAAGAGCCACTTCATACGATCGTGCGGATGTGGAGGTGTCAGGGTCGAGCACAACTCTTTCTTTTCCGGATGTGGCTTTGATCGCTGAGACATAGGAGGATGTATGAATCCATCGAATCTCGTCCTCAGTGGCAAAGCGCGGTTCTATCGTAAGATAAGGAAATGAGATTTCCTCATCGATCATTTTGTATATCGCTTCAATCCTCTTTGGGCTCTCAGGGTGGAAATCGCCCATATTGTGTTCCATATAACGCAGATCCTTAACTATTCCCGTTTCCATCTTCTCTCCTTTCAGCTAAATTTCGCTGAATATTTCCTGTTTATTCACGAATCGAGCTTGCCACAGATACGAGGCATCATCCTATGTATTATCAGGTGAAAAAGGGTTTCCACTTGTCCTCCGCCGGTTTTGGAGTGAGAAGGCTGACACCAAAAAGAAAAACCAATGAACAGAGTAGAGCAGGGTAGACAGCCGGGACGCTCAAGGGAGGATGTCCCTGGATCTTAGTTAATACCTCCCAGATAATGGTCACACTCAGTCCTCCCAAAATGGATAGAACTCCACCCGAAACCGTTGCTCTCTTCCAGAAAAAGACGGCCATAAGAGCTGGAGTTATCCCCGCTCCATATACAGTGTACGCAGCGTATGCTGCATCCAAAATACGCGGGAAAAACGAGATCAGAGAGAACGATATAATTCCGAGCACAATCACCACCGTCCTCGAGAGAAGGATCATTTTCTTGTCGGGCAGATCCGGATTGATGAACCTCTGGTAGATGTCCCGCACAACGTTCGTCGCAGGGACGAGAAGAAAACTATTCGCTGTCGAGATGATTATGGCTACAACGGCTGCGATCAGAGCACACCCTACAGCCACAGGTACTCCTTTGTGCGCGACAAGAAGGATGATCTTTCCCGCCTCTTCGGCCTCGAGGCCTTTGAAATAACTGCTCCCTATCACTGCCAGGCTCTGGAGCGCTATTCCGAGCAAAATCACTCCAATTACCCAGCCGATCACAGATTTTTTTGCTTCATTTTCGTTTTTTGCAGAAAAAAACCGCTGATACATGTTGCCATTTCCCAGTGCGAGGAGCAGAGTGGGGACAAAATATCCCATGGCTTGGACCATCGTCATATTTCCCAGCATGGAGTGACTTCTTGGGGTGACATTGGCCACGATATAGTCCATTCCTCCCACATGGTGGATCAGGAAAGGCACTGAGATGAATATCGCTGTGATCATCAGGATTCCGTTTAGTACATCCAGGTAAGCCACGGATAACATCCCGGCGAGCAGGGTATATGTGATGACAAAGACGGCCACCAATGCCATAGCGTGTTTTTCCTGGACCCTCCCCTCTGTGATGATGTTGAGGACCCAACCACCCCCTCGAAATTGATAGCTGACGATGGTTACGTAAGCGATGATCGTGGTGATCGTACCAAGGACCCGTGCCCATTTGTTGTACCGTACTTCCAATATATCGGGGACAGTAAATTGGCCGAAGCGTCTGACCCTCCCGGCAATAAAAAAGACGATGATGATCCCCAGCCATCCGCCGCTGCTTCCGATGAGAGAGGAGAATCCATGGTTGTAGCTGAGGTCAGAGACACTGAAAATATCCCCTGATCCCATCCATGTGGCAAGCAAAGTTCCCACAAGGACCGGAGCGGTGAGGGACCTTCCTGCAACAAGGAAATCCTCTTTTTTCTTCAGTCTCTTGACGATCCGGAGTCCGAAGACAAACAAAATGAGGAGGTACACAATGATCGTGATCAGATAAGGCAAAATATAACTCCTTATTCTGGATTTATGTCATCAATCAGTTGCACAGCAGCAGGAGGCAAAAGATTCTATCTACTGATTATCGCTTACTACGGATTCTTTTTTTGGAAAAAATTTCTCGATCTCTTTGGGTGATGGTTTTTTAGTCAGAAGACTGACGATGACCAGCGAACCGATCGATACGACCAATCCCGGAAAGATGATGGGAATTCCCCAAGGATCTCCCTCCAGAACCATCTCGGGTGGCAGGACTTCCACCATGATCCTAAGAAAGATGGTCACAAAAGTGCCCGAGATGATGGAGACCAATCCCCCTATCTTGGTCGCTCTTTTCCACGTCAAAGCGGCGATGAGTGCAGGTGTTATGGATACGCCATATATTGTGTACGCAAAGATGGCCATGCTGAGGACGGATTTCATCCGGATGGCTAGGAAAAAGGCGATCACTCCCAGAATAACCACGCAAACTTTCTGAAGGGCGACCATGGTGCTCTGTTTAGCATCTTTGTTGAGAAACCGTTGATAGATGTCGCGCATGATGTTTGTCGATGGCGAGAGGAGGTAATTCATGCCAGTGGATATCACGACCGCACAGGCGGCACCCAGGAGGAGGATTCCGACCGGAGCTGGGACAAGGTTTCTGGCTGCCAGCAAGACAATTTTCCCGCCTTCCCGCGGTATTGTCAGGTCGATCTGGTCTTTCAGTTTGCTGTAAGCAAAAACTGCGATGATCACTACGACCGTTTCGACGAATACGGTGCCTACGGTCCACCAGATCGCAGCCTTTCTGGCATCTTTAGGTGTCTTGGCGCTGTAAAACTTCTGATACATGCTCTGAACACCCATGAGGAGGAACATAGTGGCCAAAAAGTAACCGGCGACTTTGAGTGTGGGATGTGCTCCGAATTGTTCGTTCACAGCCGAAAAATAGCCTGGAGCGAGGTTCTGCTTTGCCTGCTCAAATCCTCCTGCAGCCAAATAGACAAAGGGCACTGAGAGTATACATGCAAGGACGATGATGATCCCGTTGGGCAGGTCCGTGTAGGCGATGGCCATCATCCCACCGAGGGTTGTAAAAAGGATAACAAAGAGCGCAGCGATGATAATACCCATTGACTCGGGGATGGCCCCATCGGTAGCGACGTTCAGGATAAACCCGCCAGCGACAAACTGATAAGAGACAATTGCTGTAAAGGATATGATGATGGCGATGGCGCCGAATACTCGTGCCGCTGGGCCGTAGCGTTCTTCGAGAATATCGCCGATCGTGTACTGGCCGAATGTTCGGATCTTTGCTGCAAGGAAAAAGATAATAATGATACCCACCCAGGCGCCCGCAGCGAGCCATATGGCGGAAAATCCAGCTTGGACTGCAAACTCAGCCCCTGCAATAAAGGTCCCCGAACCGATCCAGGTACAGATCAGCGTAAAGACCATGACATTTGTCTTCAGGCTGCGGCCAGCCACCATAAAGTCATCTTGGGTTTTGATTCGTCGTGCCCTGTAAAAGTTGAATGCGGTCAGAATGAGCAAGTAGGCCAGAATGATGTAAAGGTATGTTGACATGATCCCTCCTCAATTCAAGGTTCGAAACCGGAATTCCGAAATCCGAATCTCAATCTTTTAATCCCATACAAATCGTGGGATATATTTTTTCAATTTGAACCCAAAGTTTCAACCTATTTTTTGAATATTTTTTGGAGTTTTAGCTTGAAATACACAAAAGCCATGATGGTGTAGCGTTTGATATCCCCAAAAGACCGAATGTTGGACAAAATCCGGGGGATCTTCCGGAAGATCGATACCTGGCCGCCGCTCAATGACCACCTGAAGACAAGTTCACTGACCTGTGCCCAGGTGAGTTTATCGATAAAGAGCGGTACATCCCCCTGAGCTGCCGGTAACGTGATGATCCCGGATCGGTATATTTTTGTCCAGGTGAAGTTTTCGGGTAACACTCCCATTTCTTTGGCTGTTTTTTCCAGAGGAGTTCCCGGATAGATGTGCAGGATGGCAATGCTCGCCTCGATCTTGTCTTTGTACTGTTCGATGATCTTGATGGATTCTTGGGCCTCCTCCCAAGTCTCTGTCGGATGGCTGAATATGAAAAAGGCGTTAGGGATGATGTCCAGCTCATTGCACCACTCGACCAAATGGTGAAAATCATCGACCTCGATCTTCTTGTTGACGACTTGGTTCCTGACACGTTCGGAGCCTGCCTCTATCCCGAAGGAGAGGTGGAAGAGACCCGCTTCTTTCATCTTGACAAGCAGAGGTTTGTCGATGAGGTCGATCCTGACATCACATTTGAAATAGATATCCAGCTTGCGTTCAATAATAAGGTCACAGATCGCGTGCACGCGTTTTGGGTTTGTGTTGAATGTATCATCAAAAAAGAAAATGACTTTCACTCCATATTCATTGATGAGAAATTCGATCTCGTCGATAATGTTCTCCGCACTCCTCATCCTTACGAGACGGCCCCAATTTATGGGAGTTGCGCAAAAGTTGCAGTTGAAGGGACATCCTCGGCTGGACATCATATTGACCGCAGGAAGTAGTCCCTGACCCGGGACTTCAAAACGGAAGTTGTATGTCTCAAAAGGAATGAGATGATAGGCAGGGCGGGGAATCGTGTCCAGGTCTTTGATCGGCACACGTGGAGGATTTGTATGGATCTTTTCATCTTGCCTGTATGAAATTCCGGCAACGGAACTGAGAGCATTATTGCCATCATTCCCTTCTAGTACGCGACAGAGTTCGCGCATAGTCTCTTCCCCTTCTCCCTTGACGACGATATCCAACTCGGGGATGTGTTCTAGACAATCCTCAGCGGCCATCGAAGCATGAGGCCCTCCCATGATAGTCAAGCCCAGGGGACGTTCTTTCTTCGCCAGCTTGATGAGATCGAAACTCTGGAATCGATTTTCTGTGGTGGATGTGACGCCGATGATATCTGCTTTGAACGTCCTGATCTCTTCGGCGATTTGATTCCAGTTAAGCTTTAAAATATCGGCAGGGACGATCCGGATCTCATGTCCTTCCTTTTCCAGGACTGCTGCGATGTAGAGAAGACCGAGAGGCGGCATGGAAGATCCTTTGGTCCATCGTTCGGCAAAGTAGCCTCCAGGTGGAACAAAGAGCTGTATCTTCACCCCAAACTGTCCTCTTTCTTTTTTTCCATCTTCATGGCGTAGACCGTGGTGATGTTCGGTTCTCCCATGGATGTCCCGTAGATATAGTCAGCGACTTCCATGGTCTTAAAATTGTGCGTGATAATTATAAACTGCGTCTGATCTTTGATCTTTTTCATCAGATTGAGAAACCTGGTGAGATTTCTTTCATCCAACGCGGCATCCACTTCATCGAGGATACAGAAGGGCGTGGGTTTATACCTGAAAAGCCCGAAAAAGAACGCCAGGCTGGTCAGGCTTTTCTCTCCACCTGAGAGGAGTCCCATGCTTTGGACTTTTTTTCCCGGGGGTTGGGCGATGATCTCCACGCCACTCTCTAAGGGCAAATTCGGGTCGACGAGCTTAATCTCTGCATGCCCCCCTTCGAAAAGAATAGAAAAAACATCTCTAAAGTTCTTGTTCACCTCATGCAGTGCGTTCATGAACTGTGTTTTACTTTCCTGATCGATCTTTCGAATGGCTTCCTGTGTTGTATCGATGGAATCTCGCAGGTCATCGCGCTGCTGGGTGAGAAATTCGTACCGCTTTTTCTGGATGAGATATTCTTCCTCGGCCATGAGGTTCACAGCCTTAAACGTTTGGAGCTTCTCTTTGGCTTTACTCAAATGGTCCTCAACGTTGATTTCGGGAAGGGACTCCATGGGGATGTCCTTTTTGACTTCATCCAAGGTTTTTTTGAGTTCTTGCCAGCAGGATTCCTCGCAATTGGCGATGTCCCGGTCTCTCTCTGCTTTTTTGATCTCCCACTGAATGCGTTCTTCTTTTTTGGCCTCATAAACTTCCCGCCGTTCCTCCAGTTGTTGCTCCATCGCTTGCTGTTCGTTCTGCGCTGACTTGAACCGGGATTCATGGTCGATTTCTTGAGTTTCTTTATCCGCGATTTCTTTCTCCAGTTGAGAGGCTTGGGAGGAAAGCTCTTGGATCCGTGCTCTGGATTTTTTTTCTTCAACCTTCGAGACCTCGATCTCCTCAGCGAAGGCTTCCATTTTGGTCTCGATTGTCTGTAATCTCAAAGAGGTGGTCCGCATCTGTGATTTTGTGTTATTGATCTTTTCTTGGGTGATGTCAACGCCCGATTGGAGTTCGAAAAAGAATTTTCTTCTCTGGCTTATATTTCCTCTAAGACGTGCCAAGCGCTCTTCTTCTTTTTGGACCTCCTCCTTTAATGCGTTCTCAGCCTCTTCCAATCCTTTAATTTTTGTCGTGAGGCCTTCCAGTTTTAGGCTCTTGTCTTGTTTCTCTCTGACAAGGACATCCAACTCTTTTTTGAGGAGAGTAACATTGTATTCGATCTTCTGAGTCTCGGATCGATAGTAAACGTTATCCTTCTCCTTTTCATCGATCTGTCTTTCAAGTTTAGTCAGCGAAGAAGATGCCTCTTGCTTTTGTTCTTCGAGACTTGTCTGAGCTTGGAGTTTTTCATCGATCGTCCGGGCCAGTAGCGAAATTTTGGCCTCTATACTCTCGATCGTCTCTTTCAGTGCTCTCATCTCCTGGCTGAGAGAAAACATACCCTCCTTTTTCGGCCCGAGCTTCATGAGTCCAGATGCGTAAATAAGCTCGCCCTTCATCGTAAGAGAGTTGATTGTGGGATACTGAAGCCACAGTTCGACAGCGGTTTTGATATCTTGAACGATGACGGCTTCTTCAAACTGCGGGAAGGAATCCTTGATCTTTGAGTCGGGCTGGATAGCTGCCTTGAGAAGTCCGATGACTCTTGGGTCCTTTTCGACCTCCTTGGGGACTGAGCCCTTCTTATGGGAAGAGAACAAAAAGTAATTCCCCGCAGGCTTGTGCTGTGGCAGATTCTTGAGGAAATCTTCGACAGAGATAAGATTCGCCTTTACCTCTTCTGTCCAGAAGACATCGATGAGGAGCGCGTGATCTGGATCAGTATCGATCAAATCGGCCAGGATCCCCAAGGAGCCAGGAATTTCGGCGGCGAGATCCTGACTGCGTTCTTTCTCTTCCAGCTTCTCCAATGCCTGCAGATGATGAATGTTCTTGTCCTTCTCTTTTTCCAGGTCTTTGAGTTGATCTTGAAGATTTGCGATCGCGGAGCTGAGCTGATCGTGCGTGGTCTGCACATTTGCGGTCTCTTCCGTTTTCTTTTCTAGGCTTTTCTGAAGCTGTTCCAGGTCAACTGTGTTTTGTTTGATCGCGGAGCCCTTTTCATCGACGAGGTTCTTTTCGCTATCGACATGAGATTTGAGTTTATCCTCCTGACGCAAGATCAGTTCGATCTCTTTTTCGTACCTGCTTGCGTCATTTTTTATTTCTGTCTGGATAGCAAGTTTTTCAAGGAATTCGTTGCGGAGGGACTCGATCTTTTCTTGTTTTTGCTGCAAGTCATCATCTGAGACCTGTGTATCCTGAGAGATCTCCTCCAGTTCTTTCTGTTTTTGTTCGAGCACTCGATTCAAGCTGAGGAAAGTGTCTTCTGATGCTGTTTTCTCCTCCTCTAGTGCGGTATTTTCTTTATGGAGCTCCTCCCTGTCCTTTTTAGCTTTTGCTCTGTTCTCAGCAAAATAGTCGATGCGTTTTTCTTCCTTGTCCTGATCCGATTATATACGGGAGAGTTGAGTTTTGAGGGAAAAGAAGTCTTCCTTTTCCTGTTTGTTAGATATCTCGATTTCCCAGACCTCTTTCCGCTTTGAAGCCAGCTGTCTCTCCTCTGATTTCAACTGTGCAATAAGGTCTTGCTCATGTTCTAAGCTTCGCCTGTAGTTGCTGGCTGTCTCTGCTTGACTTTTTTCAAGGGTGTGAATTTTCTCCCGGAAAAGAAAATGAGTGTACTCCCGGATCGTCTCTCTTAATTGTCTGTACCGAATTGCGGATCCGGCTTGCCTTTTGAGTGCATTCTTTCCTCGATCTACTTCCGCGATGATATCTTCCAGCCGGTCCATGTTCTGTTCGCTGTTTTCCAGCTTTTTCTGTGCCTGCTTCCTTTTGTCTTTGTAAAAGGCTGTACCCGCTGCCTCCTCGAGGAGTTGCCTCTTTTCAAGGGGTTTTGATGAGAGAAAAAGACCGATACTTCCTTGTTCGATGACAAAATATTCTGTCTCGGCGATGGCTTTTTTCCAAAGAAAGTCATGGATGTCTTTGAGTCTGGTGACCTTACCGTTCATTCTGTACTCGCCCTCGCCAGATCGGAAAAAACGATGGTTAATGATGAGATCTTCGTCCCCATCTCCCAGGATGAGGTTGACATCTGCCATACTCACGGGTGCTGTTTTTGTGTTCCCGTTGAATATGATGTCACTGCCCCTTTCGCCCCTGAGGGCTTTTAGGCGTTTTCCGCTCAGAACCCAGAGGAGGGCATCGACGATGTTACTTTTTCCTGTTCCATTGGGACCTACGATAGCTGTGATGCCTGGATGGAAGACAACCTTGGTTCTTTCTAAGAAGGATTTGAATCCTTGGAGCTCCAGTCGCTTGATGATCATGCTCTACGCTTCCTGTTTCACTTGACAGCTTAATGGATTTTTATTAAGAATGATGTGTTCGATAGTCATAGAATAGATATTGTATTCAATTTGACTATCTTTGCAAGGAGCCAGTGTAGCTCAGCCGGTAGAGCAACTGATTCGTAATCAGTAGGTCGGGGGTTCAACTCCCCCTGCTGGCTCTCTTAAAGTCCTTATTTTTCAATAGTTTTCCTCAGAGTACAGTTTAGCCAGAGTTAGTTATTTTGGGTTATTTTGAGCTCAAAATGGCAAACGAGTGGCAAATCTCTACCTCATATATATGGTTGAGAAATGACAAATCTATTCTCTAAAGGACGCACTGGACTCAAAATCCAGTTCTCCTCACGGAGAGTGTGGGTTCGACTCCCACCTCCGGCACTCCTGTTTCCCCTGTGTTCCTCGCGAAAATGATACTATAT
>JBATYS010000024.1:0-1934 GCA_049674205.1 Candidatus Aminicenantaceae bacterium | reverse complement strand
ATCACACAATCTGATCACTTAATAGCGTACAAAGAATTCATGCTATCCCGGAAACAAAGGCTTACTGTTTATTTAAAACTTTTTCTTTTTTTGATATATTATCCGAAATTCGGAAGGAGGAATGCAGGCCGATGGAATTGAGGAAAAAAATCAGGATCGGAGTCATCGGAGGAGCAAAGCCCGAAGATAAATTCCGCAAGATCGCCTTCGAGGTGGGGCAGATCATCGCGGAAAAAGGTGCCATCCTCGTGTGTGGAGGCCTTGGTGGAGTCATGGAAGCAGCCGCCCGTGGATCCAAAAAAGCCGGAGGCATGAGCGTAGGAATACTCCCGGGAAATTTCCCCAAGGATGCCAACCGCTACATCGATATCCCCATTGCCACAGGGATGGGATACTCCCGGAATTCTCTTGTGGTCATGAACTCCGATGTCCTCATCGCCATCGACGGCGAATACGGAACCCTTAGTGAGATCGCCTATGGGTGTGTCCATGGAAAAAAGATCTTTGGCATCGGAACCTGGGATATCGAAGGTGTGATCCCTGTAGAAACAGCCGAACAGGCTGTAAACAAAGCCTTAGAGGATTTTTTCCCGCTCATTTGCTAGTGAGGTCTTTATGTCTTAGTTCACTCCACTCAACATTAGACTAATTGGATAAAAGAAAGTGCAAAACTATAAAATCATAATCAGTTACGATGGAACAGAGTACCAAGGATGGCAACGCCAGCCGGAAAAAAGAACGATCCAAGGCCTAATAGAGAATGCATTGGAAAAAATCACTGCAAAAAAAATCCCGGTTATCGGCTCTGGGAGAACTGATGCCGGGGTTCATGCTGAAGGCCAAGTCGCTCACTTCAAGGTCAATTCCCGCCTGGAAAACGACGAGTTCTTGCGGGCGCTTAACGGCATTCTCCCCAGTGATATAAGAATTCGCTCTCTAAAAAAGGCCCTACCCGATTTTCATGCCAGAAAATCAGCCCGATCAAAAATCTACCAGTACAGGATTTTCAATTCCCCGGACATCAGTCCCTTTATCACCAGATATGTTCTCCAATGGACTTCCTCCCTCGATATGGCAAAGATGGAAGAATCGGCCAAACTGTTTGTTCGCAAAGCTGACTTTACTCCTTTCTCCTCAAACCGGCTCCTGTACCCTATCAGGGTCGTCACTCAATCCGAGATCCGTAAAAAAGGGAAGGAGATCATCTACACAGTGGAAGCGAACGGCTTTTTAAGGTATATGGTGCGGTCTATTGTGGGAACAATCATCGAAGCGGGGAGGGGCAAACTGAACCCTGGACAGATCGAGGATTTCTTCAAACTGAACAAACGCTCCCATCTCTGCCCCACAGCCCCTGCCAAGGGCCTTGCCCTACTCAGAGTCAAATATTAGCACCTGCGGCAACGAAATACAGAGCTAAGAATCGCATCATTCTGATCCGAGTATGAAATACGCTTTATGGGAGTCAGTATCATTATTTCCGTGATGGCATAAATGCTTCTGAGCGGAATTGAGTAATCAGATTGTATAGTGGAGAAAACCGTTTGAAGGGCTCCATGCGGGCATGGCACCTTCCAATGTAGGGTCAGCTCCCCGAGCTGACCGATGTAACGGACCGTTTGGGAAACGGTCCCTACATTTAGACAGTGTCGAGTCCCATTGTTCGTTTTCGAAACCATATAATCTGATCAATCGGGAAATCATTCATCCCGGTTTTGAGGATGCTTCCTTTGCGATATCTGGTCGGATTTAAAGAGGCCTGCCCATGATGAGGGCATCTTCCAGGGGGGTTTGGTAATAGTCTTTCCTGGTTCCCAAGACTTTAAATCCTAGCTTATTATAAAGAGACCGTGCGGACAGATTGGAGGGACGAACCTCCAGAAAAACATACACTCCTCCATCTCTCTGGATCGCTTTGATGATCCTGCGCATGA
>JBATYS010000023.1:0-3442 GCA_049674205.1 Candidatus Aminicenantaceae bacterium | reverse complement strand
GAATCTATCTGAATCATTGGACCTGTACACCATTATCTTTGATGCCTCTCCTGCACCTGATATCATTCGTCGAGAACACATCAAACCGGAAACGATCATTGCAGCGTGCGGCATACCCATTGGTTTGAGCGATGAAGCTCGGTCCCTTGTTGAAGAGCGCCTCATCCATGACCCTCTTCAACTGGGAACCGCGGCAATGCTTGCCATGGCCGTTAGCCATGGAATGAATGATAAAAGTGGGGGGCGGATCGGACGGATCGCATAGACCCTAAATCTATGAAGCCGGGTGCAACTCCCGGGCTCCCCGCCAATAAGATATTCATGTATTTAAGGAGCGCAAATCTGTTGACAGGAACACAGAATGGTTGCCAAGAAGATTAAAGACAAATACATCCGTAAACAGGTCGATTTTTTTACCTTGGTCGAAAAGATCAAACTGTGGCCCTCCCGGAGCGGTCTGCTGCACGGGATTAAAGCCTTCACTGTGAAGGGATCTCTTGGAGAGATTACCACTCACTGCAACAAGACATTTATGGTTCGGCATTCCAAACGAAGCCGCGCCGCCCGCTGGCTGCGTAACAAATGGTACTTCCAGAGCTGTCAAAAATGCAATATTCCCGAGTGGAAGATCACAAAGTACCAGAAAACACACTTCGACCAGCATCGCGGCTCTCTATTAAGAAAAGAGACCGGAAAATGACAGATTCTATGGGATAGGAGTTCGATACGATTGAAGCAAAGGATCTGATACAGGAAGATTGAGTTTTTATTCAGTGTGTGTTGAAAGACACACAGAAGATAATTGAAATAAATAAATCCACAAAAAAAGGAGGTGATTAAGGAATGAAGAAAATCAGAACGAGAATGGGAGATGGCTCCCTTGTGGAGCTCACAGAAAGCGAACTCAGGCGAGAGTTTGAAGAAGGCGCTCAAGATGCTGCCGAGAGAGGGAAAATCCCTGCGCTCAACCAGGATGAACTGGATCATCTCTTCGATATTTACAGCTCTCCTTCCCGGCCGGTGGGTGTAGAATTGGGAAACGAAGTTGTCTTCACCTATGATTCCACATGCGGTGAAGTGCAGCGCACACTCACTCCGATAGACCGGACGCAATCACTGCAATTGTTCGAAAGAATGTTGGGAGCTGATACGGTGGAACTCGGACACAACGACTACAGTTTCAAAGCAGTCAAACCCATCATCAGCTACGAGCGGACAGTCCTGGAGCAAGCGCTCCTGATCACAACCGTCCCCGTACTCTATGGTGCCATGCCAAATTTGGGCCTTTACTATCGGCCAGAAGGCCCTGTCCAGAATCCTTCAGAGCTCATGGCCGCCGGCAAGATCGATGAGGCCAGAGAGGCTCACGAAGAGGCCATCGAATATGCGGTCAAGGATATGGTGTATGTGGCGAGCGGACTGTATGAATCGGGAGTCGACGCCATCGACTTCGATACGACAGGTTCTGCTGGAGATCCAGACTTTCTTGCCGCTTTGAAGGCCGTGGAAATCCTGAAGGAGAAGTATCCGGACCTATGTGTGGAGATGGGCATGTCGGGTGAGTTTGTTTTGGGCATGCACGGAGAATTGACTTACGATGGCGTTCGACTGGCAGGATTGTATCCTCACCAACAAGTCCAGTTGGCCGAGAAGGCAGGTGTAACCATTTTTGGACCTGTAATCAACACCAACACGAGCAAAACCTGTGCATGGAATGTCGCGCGCGTTGTGACTTTTTTGAAGTTCTGTGTGCAACAGTCAAACATCCCAATCCACGCAAACATGGGAATGGGGGTCGGCGGTCTGCCTGTGACGCCTTATGTCCCTATTGACGCAGTCTCGAGAGCATCCCAAGCTGTTGTTGAAATCACACGCCTAGACGGCTTGTAGGTGGGCGTGGGAGACATCCTAGGCATGGCCGCGACTCATGCAATTGCGTCGGGCATGGGCGGGATGCGCACTGCCGGAGATCTGGTGGCGCGCATGCAAATGTCCCGGGGCATGAGAATCAAAGAAGCCAAAGAGTATGTGGCCGGCAAACTAAATGTTTCACTCGTTGAACTCAGCGATCCACTCGTGATGTCTGAACGCAGAGAAGACCTCAAGTTGGGATTAATCAATCCTCCTCCCGGCTATGTCATGGGGATCGAGGCCAAGTTTTACATTGCAGAGCTTCTGGGGATTGAAATCAACTCCCTCCGCCGGTTCAAAGAGAAAATCGGACTCTGATCAGTCATCGGGAATGACTGATATTTTAGTAGGATGGTATTTGTGCATTCATTTGAGATCGCATGTCTTATATTGCCATGCGACAGAAAAGGAGGGAGAGTTATGCGAAAACGTCTTTTTATCTTTGGGTGTCTTTTAGCTTGGAATTTTCTTTTCTTATGCTGTGGTCCTGTTAAGAAGGATTTCGACATCCTGATTGTGAAAGGGACTATAGTTGACGGTTGCGGAAAGCCAGGTTTTCAAGGAGACATTGGCATATCCGGAGATACAATTGTCGAAATTGGAGACCTGTCAGGAAAAACGGCCTCAAGGATTATCGATGCGGAAACACTCGTCGTCTCTCCTGGATTTATCGACATGCATACGCATTGCGACGGAGGCTTGGGCGAGCAGGAATCGTGCGCGAATTTGAATTATCTGATTCAGGGAACAACAACCGTTGTGACGGGCAACTGCGGAGGAGGCACCTACAATATTGCAGAGACAAAAGCTGAATGGGAGAGCCAAGGCATAGGTACAAATGCGATCCATCTCATCGGATTTGGCGACGTGCGGCAGGCCGTTTTGGGCAATGAGTCGCGCGATCCCACTCATCAGGAGCTTGAGGAAATGAAAGCTATCGTCCGTCAGGGGATGCGAGAGGGCGCCTGGGGAATGAGTACGGGCCTTGAGTATATCCCCGACATGTATTCGACAACAGAAGAAATTATCGCAGTCACGCATGTTGTCTCCGAATTTGGCGGCGTTTACGCAAGTCACCAGAGAAATGAAGTGGCCCGCGTTCCAGACGCTGCCAGAGAGACCATCAGGATTGCCAAAGAGACAGGTGTCCGGGCCAACATCTCGCATCTCAAAATCTGCGGAAAGAACAACTGGGGGATGATGAACGAAGTCATCCAGGTGATCAACGACGCTAGAAACAGCGGGATCACTATCACCGCGGACATGTATCCATACGATAAAGCCGCAACTGGACCGCTTATAGCCATCACAACGAATTCCGGCTGGTCGTGTTTCCGACTTCCCGAAGAGATGGAGCCTTTCGCAGCGCTCAGGGAAAAGATGAGAGGTAAAACGCTTACGGACGAAGAAAGGTCCGAGTTAAAACGGCAATACATCGAAGAGCTCGAAAACGCCCTTAAAGATAAATCCAAACGGGAGGAGATCAGGAAATCGGTGCTTTTCGGCGTTCCTCACAATCCAAGCCCCATAT
>JBATYS010000022.1:0-1886 GCA_049674205.1 Candidatus Aminicenantaceae bacterium | reverse complement strand
AATTCTTAAGGAGAAAAAAATGAAAAAAACACTGACTGTATTTGCCATATTCGCGGTAATTGTCTTGGTCTCTGCTGATGGTTTTTCACAATCCTTTCAAGGAAGAAGGGGGAACAGAGATCGCATGAATCAATCGCCGTCGCGGATACTCAGAGTGCTCAAGGCCAATCAGGAGGACCTCAAGATCACGAATGACCAACTCAAAGCTATTGAAGACCTAACTTATTCCTTTGAAGAGAAGATGATCAATGCAAAGGCCGAGGGCAGCAAGCAACGATTGGAGTTACGAAAACTCATGCAGGACCGGGGGAATTTGGATTATGCAAAATTGAAGGAAGCGCTTTCTAGTGCTTCCGAACACAAGCATGATATGATGATTGAAGGATTGAAACTGAAAGATGAGATAGATAAAGTTCTCACGCCAGAACAGAAAGAAGCCTTGAAGTCCATACGGCAGGAAAGATTTAAAGATAGAGGAGAAACATTTAAAAGAGGTGCTGGAAGAGGAAGAATGCAAAGACCTCCTTTGAATAGACGACAGATAAAAAAAGATTTTTGAGAATCCCAATCCCACAGGGTCAACCTTGACTTGCACACATCTCAGGGCTGACCCTTCTTATTTTCTTCCATTTGTGGTTTCATAAGTTTGAGTGAATCATCATGAATAATAAGCGTAAAACTGCTAAAATAATAAGTGATAGAAACGATAAGGAGTAGGAATGAATAATCAAACCAAGACAAAAAGTCATTCTTTGAATATCAAACAGTCCCTCATCGCGTGTGCCTTAGGAATTTTAGTGCTGTGCACTGCCGGATGTGATGAGCAAGAGCTCAACTCCAACTGGCTTGATCGCGAGATCATCATCGATGCCAAAAGTGATGACTGGCTGGACACTTTGTACTATTTTGAAGGCAAGAATCTCTCTATTGGTTTTTTCAATGATGAGAGCCATCTGTATGTCTGTATGCTCGCTGAGCATCCGATGCTTCAGGCACAGGCGGTGGGACAGGGTTTTACAATCTGGTTTGACCCTGAGGGTGGTAAAGAAAAAGCGTTTGGGATCAAGTTTCCCATAGGGATGCGAGAGATCGGGGCACAAATGGATTTTCAGGGGATGCAAGGTGGGGAGATGAATCGGGAGAAAATACGGGAGGCCTTTGAAGAATCTCTTGCTGATTTAGAGATCCTCGGACTCGGCGGAGCGAAACAGCGGATTCCAGTGGAAGAAGCACATGGTATTGAGGTTAAGGTAAGAAACGAGACAGGCTTGCTTGTCTATGAACTCAAAATGCCTCTCCAATCCAGCGATGAGCACCCCTATGCTGTGGGAGCCAACGCTGGGGATGCGATCGGAATCGGCCTTGAAATCCCTGAAATAGACAAGGATGAGATGAAAAGTGCGATGCAAGAGAGGATGGGTGGTGTAGAAGGACCTCCCGGTGGCGGAGGAGGTGGTATGGGTAGCGGTATGGGTGGCGGCATGGGACGCCGCGGTGGCCAAAGGCCTAAGATGCCTAACGGCCTCGATGTCTGGGCTTCCCTCAAGCTCGCTTTGAATCAAAACCAAGAATTGACTAACTGATTATTTTATTTGCTCTTTTGGTGGTTTTTCTCCCGGGGGCTTCCTCCTTGGCCCGCGACGGTCCGGGAATCGTCTGGGATCTCTCCAGGGGCCACGTAATCGTCTCTTCAGTCGATTTTTTTGTTCGGGTGTCAGGATGGGATCTAATTCTGCTTCCAAGGATTCAAATTCGGCTTGCATTTCCAGAATAAACTTTTCACGGAGATCTGAGGACTTCTTCCTGTGTTTCTCCAGAACTTCTTTGATCTTTTCCCTTTGATCTGGAGTGGGGCGGATGTCTTTCTCTATAAATGAGATCATGCC
>JBATYS010000021.1:0-12913 GCA_049674205.1 Candidatus Aminicenantaceae bacterium | reverse complement strand
ATTAAAGGTAAACGTGCGCAGATTCGCAGACGCCTAATAAGAAAAAGGGGGGCCATCCAATGAATAAATCAATGGGTGGGAGGGCGGCGTTAAAAATCTGACAGGAGCGAAAACATCATCTCTGATTTTATCTCTAAAGGTACTCGTTATTGTGGTGTCCGGTGTTCGATGAGGACCTGGAGGACCTCCATCTCGTCGGAATCGAACCAGATTTTGTGGCATGATAGACACTTGTCCACGGGAATCACATAGTAGTAGTTGTAAGCCCTAAGGAGCATCTGCGAACCGCAGTTGGGACAATAGATCTTGGGAGATACATCCGGATTTATTTTTTTTGTCTGGGTGGGATTAAGCATGTATTCATCCCTGAATGTCCTGGCCTTTTGCACGAGTTTCTCGGAGAAGTCGACCTCTTTCCTGGCCACGATCCTGTCCACAAGCGCTGAGTCGATCAGCTTACCGCGGCAGTCTGGACAGACCTTCAGATGCACTCCTTCGTAGAAGGTCTCTCTCAAGTTGATTCGACATCTGGGACACTGGTTTTGCCTTGTGGGATCGATCGGTTTTTTCTTGAGGATCCTTCGACGGGCATCATGGATCTGGGGAAATTCCCGGGCCTGCGCCACGATCCCTTCCTGTTGGTTTTTGATCTGAATCAGAGGAGTGAAAAAGGGCAGAAACAGAAGCTCCTCGAGAGAATAAGGGCCTTGCCACGTTCCCTTTGCATCTTTGATGGACCAGAATTTGTTCTCTTGAGCCGGAGTCTCAGCTTGCTGTGGTTTATGGGAGTCACCTTCTTCCCGCTTCTCTTCCTGAGCGAGAAGGACATCACGGGCGTCTTCGCGGTTTTTCTGGATCTCCCAGACCTCTTCGATGATCTTGGCCGGTTTGGTGGGGACCATATCTGCGAGCAGCTTGATCCTCTTTATAAGCGGCGGGTGGGAGTTAAATGCTCTGCCGAAAAAGCTCTCATAGTCCCCCTTAGAGCGAGGGGGAACGATGAAGAGAGGGCTGTAGGTCAAGTTAAAATCGCCCACAAAAGAGTTTTTCAGGTGGGCTTTGTATATGGCTCGGGCCAAAGCTTTGGGATTGCGGCTGAACTCTACGGCCGCGGCATCGGCCAGGACTTCTCTCTGCCGGCTGATGAGCGTGCTGAGGAGATGCATGATGAAAGAAGAGATTGTGAGGGCGATAAAGAGAAGTACAGCACCCCCTCCGGATTGTTGATTTTGGCCAGGGGGGCCTGCGGTTTCTGTCTCGGGTTCTGCGGCATGTCTCAGGCGCTCGAAGAAATTGGCGAGGGAACAGACCAGAGTGATGTAAAATGTATCCCCGCGGAGGACATGGGCCAGCTCATGTGCGATCACCGCCTGGATCTCGTCTCTCGTGAATTCGGCAAGAAGGCCTTCCGTCACCATGATGCTTGGTGTTTTGTTCGCTTCCATCAAGGCCATGGAGTTTATGGCAAAAGAAGGAATGATGTAGGGTGTCACCTTGGGTAGTCCGGTGGCCAGCCTTATTTCTTCGACGGTGTTGGCAAACTGTTTGTGGTATCGGTCAGAGAGGTCAGGAGGTTCGGCCTGCATCCGCCTCCGGATAAATTTTGCCCCGAACATCTTGGCATCGTAGAAGTGGAAGGCAGCAATGAGAATAGTAATACCGGCCAGGATCAGGAAGATCGTCATCAGTGTTTTTGATGTGGGGAAAAGCGTTTCTGCAAAAAAGACACCAAAACTCAGCAAAAAGACAAAAGTGATAAATCCTATGGCACAAAAATAGAACACAAAAAGGACGAGCAGCAGAAAGAGGCTTTTCTTCCACTGCTTGCGCTGTGTCTCATAAAAATCCGGACGTCGTGTGCGTTTCATGTTTTCTCTATTTTGGTCGTATCAGACGTGAGTATACTATAAAAAATATGCGCCTCCTATTAATTAATCTCTTGGGTATGTATCCCCAAAACCGTGATGAATGACATTCCGAGTGTTCCAATTGGTGATTTCGAAAACATGCTCAGTTTCCCCAGCGAGGAAACTACGCTCGGTTCCAGGCTTTCCTCACATCTCCTCTCAGGAGATGTACCATGCCCGCCTAGAGCCCTTCACACGGTTTTCTCCACCACACAATTGGAACACTCAATAACGCAATGTGATTCATACCATCACGGTTTTGGAGATACTTCCATCCCTTGGCTCTATATAATATACGCTCTATCGTGGATGGATATTCAAAATAATGGGTGAAAATCCTGTTTTGTAGGGACCGTTTCCCAAGTGGTCTGTTCGGGGAACGACCCCTACCTTTAAATCACATCAAATATAAAAAAATCCATCCCCATTTTATAGAGGTGTATCTTGCGCTAAATGGTTTAAAGTGGTATAAGCATTTGTCAAGAAAAAATTCATATGTGGCATTTCAAACATCCTATCACGATCTTTCTTCATGTGTCTTTTCCAAAGGATGAATTTTTCCATTTTTTTTAGGGGAGTTCATAGAATGTATCCAAAACAACATACCAAAATAGCACTTCTTTTCCTTCTTTGCGCCTTTGCATTAGCATTCGGATTTTCTGGTGAGAACCAGCCAAAGAAAGCCCTAACTTACACAGACATGATGAAGTTCAAGCATATCCAGAATCCTGTGATCTCAGAAGATGGCGCGTTTCTTGCCTATGGTCTTCAGCCTGATAGGGGGGATGGTGAGGCGCGGATCCATGAGATCAAAGATGGCAAGATCTTCTCTGTCGATCGCGGGAGTGATCCCAAGATTTCTAAAAATTCTAAATGGGTGGCGATGCTCATAAAACCCAAAGCCGTAGATATGGAAAAAGCAGAAAAAGAGAAGCCAAAACAGGGAATAGCGATCCTGGATACACAGACAGGAGAGACAAAACAGTACGAAAAAGTCCAAAAATTTAGTTTTTCGGACGACTCCCGATGGATGGCTATTCACTTTTTTAAAGAAGACAAAAAACCGGAAGATAAAGAAAACAAGAGCTCTGAACAGAAATCGGAAGAAGGGGAGAAAAAGAAAAAAAAGAAGGAAGAAACGTTGGGCAGCACGTTGGTCCTCAGAGACCTGAGTACGGGTAAAGACGTTTCCTTTCCCCATGTCTTATCCTTTGCGTTTGACAGCGCCACTAAACATTTGGTCTTTTCTGTTGCTGGGCCTGAGGGAAAAGATAATGGGCTCTATTTTATCCAGCTCGATGATAAAGAGCTTTCCCAAAAACCCATCAATCAGGAAGAGAAAGCATTCTACACAAACCTCTCCTGGACGAAGGAGGGAAGTTGGCTGGCCTTCTTAGAGGGGAAAGACGAAAAGGACGTGAAAGGATTGGCCCATTCGCTCTGGATCTGGGATGGGGCAAGCCAGAACGTAAAACAAGCGGTCGCTCCTAGGGATATCCCTGAAAGCTGGCTGCTCCCCGAGAAGAACAATCTGTCCTGGAGCAAAGATGGAAAACGTCTGTTTTTTGGCTTCAAGCCCGAGGAATTCCATCCCGGAATAGATGAAGAATCGAAAGAGGAGGAAGACTCCGAAAAAGATAAAAGTGAGTTCGATCTTTTTGATACGGAACAGATCCTGAAAAAAAGGGAAGTGGATGTCTGGCACTGGAACGATCCTCTGATCATCACAAACCAGAAAAAGACCTGGTCCCGCGTCAAGGATCAAACATATCTTGCTGTTTATCACTTGGGGACAGATCAAATGGTTCAGCTCGCAGACAGAGAGATGCCTAATGTCCAGCGATCCGAGAATCCTGACTTTGCACTGGGCACATCTAACGTTCCCTACATGAAAGAGGTCACCTGGTATGGGGAGCTCCAGGATGTCTATATCGTCAGCTTGAAGGATGGCTCCCGAAAAAAAGTAAACAAACGCCTCGATGAAAGCTCTTCTCGAACTCCAGGTGAAAGCAGCCTGTCTCTCTCTCCAAACGGGCGATATGTCGTTTACTACAAGGACAAACACTGGTTTCTCTATGACGGAGAGACAAGCTCTTCGCGAAACCTCACCCAGAATTTAGACGTGCCCTTCTTCGACGAGGATCACGATTATCCCCAGCCAGCTCCTGGATACAGAACAGCCGGATGGATTGAGGATGACAAAGCCGTCTTGATCTATGATAAGTATGACATCTGGATGTTTGCCACGGCGGACGGAAAGGCCGTGAATGTCACTGAAGGATTGGGCAGAGAGACGTTTATGACATTCCGGATCATCCGTGTCGATCCAGATCAGCGATTTTTCTCGGAGTTTCATGCGCTTCTGCTTTCGGCGTATCACAACCTCGATAAGCACCATGGTTTCTACACATGTCGTTTGGATCAGCCGGGCGTGGATAAGCTTCTGGATGAACCAAAGAAATTCAGCTTCAAAGCAAAGGCGAAAAATGTTGACACTATACTTTACACAAGGGAAAGCTACACCGAATATCCGGACCTCTGGGTCAGTGATTCGCAGTTTAAATTGCCGATGAAGATCACAGACGCGAATCCGCAAGTCAAAGATTTTGCATGGGGAAGTGCCGAACTCGTGGAATGGCGTAGTGTTGATGGGGTGCCTCTCCAGGGTGTGCTCATCAAGCCAGGGAATTATGAGCCAGGAAAGAGATATCCCGTGATTGTGTATTTTTATCGGTTTTTCTCTCAAAGGCTTCATGAATTCAACCAGGTTGTGGTCAATCACCGTCCCTGCTTCCCGCTCTATGCGAGCAATGGTTATGCGGTTTTCCTCCCGGATGTTCGGTTTGATATCGGTCATCCTGGATATTCGGCGACCAAGTGCCTTGTTCCAGGCATCCAAAAACTCGTGGACATGGGAATTGCCGACCAGGATGCTGTCGGTCTTCACGGCCATTCCTGGAGCGGTTATCAGACAGCTTTTGTGATCACGCAGACTGACATATTTGCGTGCGCTGTAGCTGGAGCTCCCGTGTCCAACATGATAAGTGCTTACAGCGGGATCCGGTGGGAGAGCGGCCTCGCACGGCAGATGCAGTACGAGCAGCAGCAGAGCCGCATCGGCGGCAGCCTGTGGGAGTACCCTGAGCGTTATATCGAGAATTCCCCTGTCTTCTTTGCAGATAGAATAAACACTCCACTTCTCATCCAATTCGGAGATGAAGACGGAGCCGTGCCCTGGTATCAGGGGATAGAGCTCTATCTCGCTATGCGCCGTCTCGAGAAGGACTGTGTTTTTCTCCAGTATCGTAAGGAGCCCCATCACTTGAAGGAATATCCCAACAAATTGGATTACACGATCAAGATGATGGAGTACTTCGACCACTACCTCAAAGGAAAACCGGCCCCAGATTGGATCACAAAGGGCGTTCCCTATCGAGGGAAATAGTCATGATTTAAAACTATTAAATGATTTAACCTGTTTTATGAATAGTCCAGGTTAATGGAGGATGGAATGAAACGGCTAAAATTACTGTATTTAATATTGTCTCTTCTGCTCGTTGTGAGTGGTGGATTCTCTCAAGTTCCGAAGCCTGAAGATGTTTTGGGATTCAAGATCGGAACCGATCGAAAAGTTGCGGATATGTCCCAGATCATTGATTATTTTCACAAACTGGATAACGCCAGTGACAGAGTTTTGGTCAAGGATGTGGGAAAAACAACAGAAGGAAATCCCTTCATTGTGGCCATCATCACTTCGGAGAGAAATCATAAAAACCTGGACAAGTACCGTGAGTATCAGCAATTGCTTGCAGACCCTCGAAAAATTTCCGAAGAAGATGCACAGAAGAAAATCGCAGAGGGAAAAGCCGTAGTGATGATCAATTGCTCGATCCACGCGTCTGAGATCGGAGCTGCTCAGATGTCCATGAAATTGGCCTATGACTTGGCAAATGACAGCGATCCCACGACCCAACAAATCCTGGATAATGTCATCCTCCTGCTCGTGCCCATGCACAATCCGGATGGGATCCAAATGGTTGTGGACTGGTACAAGACAAACCTTGGGACAAAGTACGAAGGGGGCCGGATGCCCTGGCTCTACCACAAGTATGTGGGTCACGACAACAACAGAGATTGGTATATGTTCACTCAGGTCGAATCCCGACTGACGCTCAAGGTGCACAATGCCTGGCACCCCCAAGTCATTGTGGATATGCACCAGATGGGAAGCAATGGGGCGAGGTTGTTTGTCCCCCCCTATGTGGACCCTTACGAACCCAATGTCGATCCGATCCTGCGTCAGCAGGTGGCGATGATGGGCACGTTCATTGCAACAGAACTGACCGCTCAAGGCAAAGGAGGCGTGGCTCACAGTATTGGCTATGACGCATGGACACCGGCTCGGGCCTATCATCATTATCATGGCGGTATCCGAATTTTAACCGAGGCAGCCAGTGTCAAATTTGCCACACCCATCACGGTTAAACCCGAAGAGCTACAGCCTGGCATGACTGAAGCGTCAGTCAAGATGCCGCTCCCATGGATGGGAGGAAAATGGACACTGGGGGATATTGTGGATTATGACTATGTGGCCGCTAAAGCCGCTTTGACGAATGCAGCCGGGCTCAGGAAAAACTGGCTGCAAAATTTCTACAGGATCCATAAGAAAGCCGTGGATCCCGAAAAAACAATTTATGCATTTCTTATCCCGGACAAACAACGAGACCTGTCTACGACTCTCAAGATGATGGAAGTCCTGATGTTGGGCGGAGTTGAAATTCACAGGGCAGTGAATCCCTTTTCTGCTGATGGTCGTCAGTATCCTGCAGGAACTTTTATTATTTTTATGGCACAGCCCTATGGAGGTTTTGCAAAAACTCTTCTCGAAGTGCAGACTTACCCTGAGATCAGAGAAACACCCGGGGGCCCTTTAAAAACTCCCTATGACGTCGTTGCGCACACACTGCCATTGTTGATGGATGTTGACGTTGACATGGTCGTAAAGCCCTTCAATGCGGAAGCTAAATTGATGACTGATCTTGAAAAGCCAAAGGGGAGCATCGAGAGAACCGACATGCCGATCGGTTTTGTGTGGGGGCACGCAACCAATGATGATGTCGTTGCTCTGAATAGGTTGATGAGGAATGGGCACACTATTTTCTGGAATGCCGAGCCATTCGATGACTTGGGGAAGTCCTATCCCGTGGGGTCGATGGTGGTCCTTCAGAAGGAAGGACTGGACGCTGATTTAGAAAGTATCGTCCAAGACCTCCACGTGCACTTTGAGGCGCTGAAGACCAAACCAGCTGTCAAGGCCTTTCGTCTGAAGCCTGTTCGGTTGGGCCTTTATAAAAGCTGGACAGCCTCCATGGATGAAGGCTGGACACGGTGGGTGCTGGAACAGTTCGAATTTCCATATATCAGTGTGTTCGATAAGGATTTAAGAGCAGGGGAGTTAGAGAAAAATATTGATGTTCTACTCCTTCCTGATTTCAGGAGTTCTAAGGACATAGTAGAGGGATTGTCAGATAAGGATGTCCCACAAGAGTATGCAGGAGGCATCGGAGAAGTGGGAGTAAAAAACATCAAAGAATTTGTCCGCAAAGGGGGCACCCTCATCACCCTGAATTCGTCAGCACAGTTTGGCATCGAGCATCTCCATCTGGGTGTTCAAGACAGCGTAGCCGGGAAAGACCGGATAGATTTTTTTATTCCGGGTTCGATCCTCAAAGTATTAAATAACTCCGATCATCCGATATCGTACGGGTTTGGAAGAGACACAGCCATCTTTTTCCGCAGGAGTCCGGTTTTTGTCGTGAAAGAGGGCATAAGCGTTGCCAGATATCCCGCTCACCCCTTTCTGAGCGGCTGGATCAACGGCAAAGACCTCCTCGTCGATAAGTCGGCCATCGTGGATGTTCCTTATGAGAAAGGAAGAGTCATTCTTTTTGGCTTCCCTGTCCTCTACCGAGGCCAATCGCACGGCACTTTCAGATATCTCTTCAACGCGATCTACTACGGCGCTTCACAGTTTGGAAAATTCTAGTTTAGGTGGGATATCCATGAGCATCAAGAAGGCAATAATTCTCCTTTTTTCATTTGTTTTTTCATCAATGACTGCGACTCCACAGGTGAAGACGGGCCTGGAGAATCTTTTGGAGAATCACCTGGACCTGATTCAGGGAAAAAAGCTGGGAGTTCTGGCCAATCAGACATCTGTGGATTCCAAAGGACGTCGCATCGTAGAGCTTCTCGCCGAGCATTCACGGATCGTCACTGTTCTTTTTGGCCCCGAACATGGGTTTATGGGAGATGTGGAAGATGCCGCTTCTATCCGCGACTCGGTTTACGAGGATATCCGGCTGTACAGCCTTTATGGCGAGTATCTGACACCAACTCCGAGGATGCTCAAGGATGTGGATGTGTTGGTGTACGACATCCAGGATGTCGGTGTCAAGTTCTACACGTTCATATCCAACCTCTTTCTTGCGATGCACGCTGCCAAGCGTGATAGTATTCCGCTTTTAGTTTTAGACCGACCCAATCCCATAAACGCTGAGATCGTTGGAGGAGCGATCACGAATCCTGCCTTTTCAAGTTTTGTGGGAGTTTTTCCTCTACCCATCCGCTATGGGATGACTGTGGGTGAGATCGCTGAGCTTTTCAACAACGAGACCTATGGAGGATTCTCCCTCGGTATTGACCTTACCGTGATCCCCATGACAGGTTACAAGCGTGACATGTGGTATGACGAGACGGGCGTTCCCTGGATAGTGCCATCACCCAACATGCCCACATTGGAGACTGCGGTGATCTATCCCGGGATGTGCCTCATGGAAGGAACCAACCTGTCAGAGGGCCGAGGGACCGATGCCCCTTTTCTTACCATCGGCGCCCCCTATATCGATTCTAAAGAATGGCTTGATGCGATTCCGAAGGAGGCCCTTGCAGGAGCCAGAGTGGAACCCATCGCCTTCCAACCCAAGGCTATTCCAGGGGTCGTGTCTCGTCCGAAGTACAGGGATGAAAAATGCCATGGCCTTCATTTTACAGTCTTAGACAGGGATAAGCTTGAACCGATCGTTCTGGCTGTTTCGCTATTATGTGCGGCGCAGAAACTCTACCCCGAAGAGTTCAAAATGACGAAGTATCTGGATAAACTCTGGGGAAATGAAGATCTGCGGGCTATGATATCCGAAGGCCAGGACTATCGCTCGATTTTGCAAACATGCGAGCAAGGTCTTGCCCAGTTCAAAAAAGTGAGGAAAAAGTACTTACGTTATGATTAAAGCCGTAACATTTATATGGTTATTCAACGAAGCTCGCCATTATAAATATCAAAATGAGATCCCTGCCCTTGAAGTAATTTGCGATTGACTGATTCAAAGATCTAATATTTATTGGAATCATGAAACTTTATTATCTGTATCCTCGTATTACTCTATATACTGAAATTCAGTAATAAAATGGAACAAAGATGAAAGAACTCACAAAAATCGAGGAGATCCTTCTGCTGGCCATATGGCGGCTGAAGGAAGATGCCTACGGCGTCAAGATCCGCAAATATGTCTCACAGATCATCGACAAAGATTTCACCTATGGAAATCTTTACAGTGCACTCAGCCAACTATCCAAAAAAAAGTACGTCAGGAAAACTATAGGTGAAACGACGCCGGATCGACGCGGGCGGCGAAAGATCTACTACACAGTATCTCCAGAAGGCGTGAAGGCCTTAAAAACCGCGCGGGAGATGAATGAGAAAATGTGGGAGGGAGTCTCCGATTATGCGTTTGATTGAAGAATTGTGTGATTGATCGATGTATCAAACAATGAAACGACGCCGATATCATCCCCCTCGAATCGCAGGGTGGATCCTCAAAAACACCGCCAGGTACGAAGAGAATTTTGCCATAATCGGTGATTTTGATGAGGAATTTCATGAGGTTGTACGTGAAAAGGGAGCCTCGTTTGCCAGGCTCTGGTATTGGCGGCACTGTGTTCGTTCTTTGCCGATATTTATCAAAGATTCTGTCTATTGGAGTTTCATCATGTTTAGAAATTATCTGAAAATCGCGTTTCGAAGCATTAAAAAACACAAAGGTTACTCTTTTATCAACATCTCTGGCCTTGCCATCGGGATGGCGGTCTGCATCCTGATTTTGATGTGGGTTTTGAATGAGTTGAGCTATGATAAATTCCATGAAAAAGCGGATCGCATTTGCAGAGTCACAATGGATCTCGAGGTCGGCTCCACTCTTCACACACCCGTTACCCTCACTGCGGTAGGGCCTGCTCTTGTCCGCGATTTTCCCGAAGTGATCTATTCAACCCGGATGTTGCCTCCCAACAGGGTAGCTGTGAAGTATGAAGATAAGCTGTTCCAGGAGGCAAGGGTTGGTTATGCGGAAAATGCCGTATTTGATATCTTTACATTCCCGTTTGTGAGTGGTGATCCCAAGACAGCGCTTGAAGCTCCATATACGGTGGTGATCACGGAAAGCATGGCTGAGAAGTATTTCGGCGGCGAAGACCCTCTGGGTAAGATACTCCGGTTTAATAATGAACGGGATTTTAGTGTCACAGGTGTCGTTAAAGATATCCCCTCTAATTCTCATTTTAGATTTAACATGCTCTGTTCGTTCCAGACATTTATCAAGGAAGGAGATGCTAGCGATGACCAGTGGTTTGACGTGAGATTCTACACGTACCTCCTTCTGGATGAAAATGCCGACGTAAAAAAGCTCGAGCAAAAACTTCCTGATTTTCTCGATAAATACGTAGGGGAAGCTTTGAAGGCCTCAGGAGGTTCGATACAGCTATCCCTTCAACCTCTCAAACGCATTCACCTCTATTCAGATTTTGAGCGTGACATGTCGGCCAACAGTGATATCACTTATGTATATCTTTTTTCTGGGATCGCCTTATTTGTCCTGTTGATCGCAGGAATCAACTTCATCAACCTCTCCACGGCCCGTTCGGCAACCCGGGCCCAGGAGGTGGGGATGAGAAAAACCTTAGGAGCCGTGCGGAGCCGATTGATCGGGCAGTTTCTCGGAGAATCATTGATCTATAGCTTTCTCTCTATGGTTTTAGCCCTTGTCCTGCTCAAGCTATCTCTTCCGTTATTTAATTCTCTCATCGGCCGCGAGTTGAGTATGAATTTCATACAAACTCCGTGGCTCCTTGTGGCGATCCTGGGAATGGCTATAGTTGTTGGCTTTTTCGCAGGAAGCTATCCTGCCTTTTTTCTGTCCTCCTTCCAGCCTGTTCGCGTGTTGAAAGGTCTTTTAAAGGTTGGAGCCTCAAACTCCCGTTTTCGGAGGATTTTTGTTGTCCTTCAGTTTGCCATATCCATTGCCTTGATCATCGGCACATTGATTGTATACAAACAGATTTTATTTATGAAAAACACAAAGCTAGGTTTCAACAAGGAACATGTTGTTGTCATCCCGAGGATGAATGACGCCATACGCAAATCCTACCATTCGATAAGGGGTGAGTTGTTGAATCTACAGGGAGTGATCGATGTCGGCGCATCCGACCTCGTGCCGAGCAGGGGACACCTCATTGGTTCCTTCCTTCCTGAGGGATTCCCGGATGACCAACGACAGACAATGGATTATATGAATGTGGATACCCATTACATTCCAGCTATGGGGATGGAGATCATTGCGGGAAGGAATTTCTCTGAGGATTTTGCCACTGACCAGGACGATTCGGTCCTCATCAATGAGACAGCAGCCAAAAAATTTGGCTGGGAAGATCCTGTTGGCAAACGGTTTGTTTTTCGGCCTCCTCCCGGTCGAGAGGGAGAAACAACATATGTGTCGGTTATCGGTCTAATAAAGGACTTCCATCTGCAATCTCTCCGCGAGCGGATCAATCCTCTTGTTATATTTTATGATTACAACAATCTTTTCTCCGTCTCTATCCGCTTGGCTCCTGACAACATCACGAACACAATGGAACTTTTGAAAAAGAAATGGGGTGAGCTCGATCCCAACAGGCCTTTCAATTATTTTTTCCTGGACGATGCTTATGACAGTCAGTACAGAACGGAAGAGAGACTGAAAAATATCACCTTTTATTTCAGCTTTCTTGCTATTTTTATCGGTTGCCTGGGCCTTTTCGGTATGGCTTCGTTCACGGCGGAACAGCGGACAAAGGAGATAGGGATCCGTAAGGTTCTGGGTGCGTCTGTGCCTGGATTAGTCCGCCTCTTGGCAAAAGAGTTCATGATTCTTGTGGTTGTGGCCAACCTGATCGCCTGGCCCGTGGCCTACTGGGCCATGAACCGCTGGTTGCAGAGTTTTGCCTACCGAACCGGTATCAATCCGTTGATATTTGTGATTTCGGCAGTGCTCGCATTGTCTATTGCCCTCTTTACTGTGAGTTATCAGGCAATCCGGATCGCACTTTCCAATCCGGTAGACGCCCTCCGCTATGAATGAACGGTTCTCCTAGGATTTGGATATACGGATATCCAAGGCTTTTTTCTATTTCTCACAAGTGTATTTTAACAGAGTCAATCATTTTCTTAGATCTTAAAAATCTGAGATCAAAGAAGCAATCTCCCTGAAGCATTTGGAAATGCTTACATAGCATTTTGAATCGTTAGGTTGAAATCAGAATTTTGCTATAATATAATTCTCTGAAACCGAACCAGATATGCGCCTTAATAAAATCACAAGAAATTCACTCCTCCGGACGACCGAAACTATACATGCAGCGCACCTAATGGAGAGCAATTTTGGCTAAACAGGCTTTTTCCCTTAAGGTCAACGGTAAGAATTACAATGTCAAGGTTGAACCGGATGAACCCCTTCTTTGGGTCCTCCGCGATGACCTCAAGCTCACCGGCAGTAAATTCGGCTGCGGGGTAGGGATCTGTGGTGCCTGCTCGGTCCTTATCGATGGCGTTGCACGACGTTCTTGTTGCATTCAGGTGGCCAACTGTTCACAAGGACAAAAGATTGTCACCATCGAAGGTCTGGGAACCCTCGAAA
>JBATYS010000020.1:0-2425 GCA_049674205.1 Candidatus Aminicenantaceae bacterium | reverse complement strand
CCAAAAATGCTGTGCTTACCCATGCCAAAGGTTTTTTTAAGGCTTCGGGTATATAGACGATCGTGAGGACGAAAACGAGAAGAAGCATGATTTTGTAGGGAAAAAATAGAGTTTTTGCGATCTTTCTTGCCCTTTCCTGAACCACTCCGCCGACTTTCATGGCAGCATATGTACTTCCCTGAATCAGAAAGGCTGCCAGCCCGAGCGATCCCACTACCAGAGGGAATGGACGAAGGAGGGTAAAAAAGTTGCCGGTATAGTTCATCGTATTATCTAGAGGGACGCCTACGACCACATTTCCCAATGCCACCCCAAAGAGTAGGGATGGAAGAAAACTCCCGATAACAAAGGCTCCTTCCCAGAATCTTTTTCTTTTGGTGTCGTGGGCACGAAATTCCAATGAAACAGCGCGGAAGATCAATGAAAAGAGTATGGCCATGAGTGCCAGATAGAATCCACTAAAAACCGTTGCATAGGCGTGGGGAAAAGCAGCAAAAAGAGCTCCTCCTCCGGTCAATATCCAGACCTCATTCCCATCCCAGAAGGGTCCGATGGATTTGATCAAGGCCTCTTTCTCCTCCTCTTTTTTCCCCAGGAATGGGAAAAGAGCGCCAATTCCCAGATCGAATCCGTCGAGAATGGAATAACCAACAAATAAAACACCGATGAGAATAAACCATATATTGCGAAGTATATCCCAAGTTTCCAAAATCGTTCTCCTTTAGTATCCTTCCGAAACGGATTCCTCTGGACCTTTCTTGATGAGCCTTAGGATGATGGGAATCCCCACAGCAGCAATAAGGGCATAGACAACAATAAAAAGAATAAGTGAGAACAGGATATTTCCTGCGGGCACGTTTATCGAGATGGCATCTGCTGTCTTGAGGACCTTATAGACAACCCAGGGCTGCCGGCCGACCTCTGCGGCTACCCAGCCGGTCTCGTTGGCTATATAGGGGAGTGGGATGAGAAAGAGTAAGAGTTTGAGATACCATTGGGAGTCGTAGATCTTTTTCCGTACAAGAAGCCAAATTCCGATAACAGACACTCCTATGAATACTATCCCCAGGAGAATCATGATATGGTATGAGACAAAGGGAATAAAGACGCGTGGCCGTTCTTCCTCAGGAAATTCATTGAGACCGGGGACTTTTGCATTCGGGTCGAAATAGATGAGAGTACTAAGCATCTTGGGGATACCGATATAAGCATGAGTTTTTTGCTCGGATTCATCCGGAATGCCGAAGATAACAAGGGGAGCTCCCTCTTGAGTTTGCCAGAGGGCCTCGAAGGCTGCCATTTTTTCGGGTTGTGTCTTGGCGACCTGGATGGAATGGGCATGTCCCAATCCCAACTGAAGGATGGAGACAATGATAAAAACGGTCATAGAGATGAGTAAAAGCGGTTTGGCGAATTCGATGTGGCGTTTTTTCAAAAGATACCAGGCAGCGATGCCAGCGGCAACGAGGGATCCCGTGATCCATCCGCCAGCTATGGTGTGGAAGTAACGCTCGACTGTGGAGGGATTGAGAGCTGCCTCAAGGAAATTCGTGAGCACGGCTCGTCCTCCTTCGATCTTGAAGCCTGCAGGTGTTTGCATCCAGGAATTGGCGATAATGATCCAAATCCCCGAGAGATGAGACCCGAAGAAGACGAAAAATGCCGACCACCAGTAAGCTCTTTTTGAGATACGGGAGCGGCCGAAGACGAGTATTCCCAGGAAGACTGACTCGAGAAAAAATGCAAAAACACCCTCTGCAGCCAAAGGCGCGCCGAAAATATCACCGACCACTCTTGAATACTCTGCCCAGTTATTGCCGAAGGCAAATTCGAGGACGATTCCAGTGGCAACACCCATCACAAAAACGACAGAGAGGATTTTTATGAGGAAGCTTGAGATATTTTTGTAAAGCTCTTCGTTTGTTTTGAGATAGAGGGATTCGATTATCAGAATGATAAAAGTCAGGCCCAGTGTCGTCGGTGGGAATAAAAAATGAAATCCTGCTGTAAAGCCGAATTGAATTTTGGCTAAAAGTACAGCATCCACAGATATTCTCCTTTATTGATTATTGTTTATTGAGAAAGGGGATCTTTCCCATGGATTGAATCAAACTTGATAATGCCATTTATTCAGGTCAATTATGTTATAAATTTTTTCGACTGATGTCTATATTATTATTGACTGCGCATGGAATTATGAATAAAGTGTTTGTAGCTAAAGCATCTTGGATTAGGTCTTACAAAGCAAAGAAGGAGGCAAAGCCGTGAAACCAAGAGTTATCATCATTTTGCTTCTTGTTGTATTGGCCACAGCGTTTATCGTACAGAACACCCATGTTGTTTCCGTAGATTTTTTGTTTTTAAAGTTTCAAATGTCTCAGATCATCATGATCGTGCTCATGCTGCTCATCGGTTTTTTCATAGG
>JBATYS010000019.1:0-1597 GCA_049674205.1 Candidatus Aminicenantaceae bacterium | reverse complement strand
AAAGAAAACCAGCTCCCCCAAAGAAGGACCAGCAGAATAGCAACAAACAGCACCCTTTTAATGATTTTCAGAAACATGGAAATTCTCTCTCTCGCTTTCCAGGTAATTCGCAAGGATGATGGTTGCCGCAATCTGGTCCTTGAGCTTCTTTTTTTTCCGGCCGTTCATCTTTTGCTGATGGAGAACTTGAAGAGCCTGTTTAGTCGTGAGACGCTCGTCCCAAAACACGATCGGCAACCCCAATATCTTTTCCAGCCATCGGGCAAATTCCCTCGTTTTTTCCACCCTTGTACCTTCGCTTCCATCCATTTGGAGTGGGAGACCGATGACGATCTTGGACACTTGGTGTTGTTTGATCAGGTCCTTGAAATACAAAGCGTCTGCCTTCCTGTTTTTAACTTGATAACGGCCGATCGCATGGGCGGCGATGAAAAGTTTATCGCTTATGGCAAGACCAATGTTCTTGTCCCCATAGTCTACTCCCAGAATTCTCATACAGTGAAGGTCCTTTCTCCCCTTTTTTTCTTGTTGTGTCTCTCTATGGCAAGGGTGATGAGATTAAAGAGAAGTTGGGGGAAAGGCAAGCCGCTCTTTTCCCAAAGCTTTGGGTACATGCTGATCTCGGTAAAGCCAGGGATGGTGTTGAGCTCGTTCAGATAGATCTTTCCCGTCCGCTCTTGAAGAAAAAAGTCCACTCGCGCCATTCCCGAACAGTCTATACATTTAAAGGCCTCTATGGATATCTTCTGGATGTCTTCAGCCACCTTTTGTGGCAGGTCTGCAGGGATACCAAAGGACGTTTTGCCGTCTTTGTATTTATCTTGATAATCATAAAATTCATTGAAGGGAATAATCTCTCCCGGCAGAGAGGCCTTGGGAAGATCATTGCCGAGGACGCTGCACTCCAGCTCTCGGCCCTGGATCCCCTCTTCGATGAGGATTTTTCGGTCGAATAAAAAGGCGTCTTTGATGGCCTGTGACGTTTGAGCAAAATCCTTGACTTTTGTGATCCCGACACTCGATCCCAAATTTGCAGGTTTAACGAAAAATGGAAGAGAAATTGTGTGAGGAACACAGTCTAAAATTGCGTTAGGATCCCTATCCCAGTCTGCTTCCCTGACAGTGATATAATCGACGACAGGCAAATTTTGTGCTTTAAAAAGTGTTTTGGCCACCGCTTTATCCATTCCGACAGCCGAGGCCAAAACTGTTGCGCCCACATATGGGACATCAGCCATCTCGAATAAACCTTGGATCGTCCCATCCTCGCCATAGGGCCCGTGCAACACAGGAAAATAGACATCCGTATCTATGACATGCCGTTGTGGGTGTTTCCCCCAAGGGAGGAAGGAAAAGAAAGAACCAGAGTTGAGCTCGCCCGGCGTTAGAAAGGGGGAATCCACGTCTCTCCAGCTCCCCTCTTTATTGATGAAAACAGAGCTCACTTCGTATGTATCCGGGTCGAGATTATTGAAGATGGCTTGTGCCGAAATAAGAGAGACTTCGTGTTCGGCGGAACGGCCGCCAAAGAGAATACAGATTTTTGTTTTTTTCATTTGTGCACGGATAATTTTATTTTATAGAAATCGTTATTCTG
>JBATYS010000018.1:0-2716 GCA_049674205.1 Candidatus Aminicenantaceae bacterium | reverse complement strand
GTGTGAAACCGCGATCCGTACTCATGAATGTGTCGTTCTCAAAATAGAGATGGAATGATCCGGCATCTTTCTTTTGGGTATCTTGTGCCGCAGTAAAAAAGGGAGTTAATAGACAAAACACGACTATAGAAACAAAAATTTTAGCATTACAGAGTTTCACCTGTATCCTCACTCATATGTTTTGTCGTAGCAGGAAACAAAAATTTGAAGGTGACGGTGTTTTTTTTTATCGAAGTTTGCTCTAGATTGCACCAGCACTTCGAGGTTTATATTGCCGAATGACACACTTTCTCCATCGTTGAGATCTACATTTGGGGTGAGGGGCAATCTGTCGGAATCATCCGGATGTGCTGCCACAGGAATGTTCAGACTGTCCTTCAATTCTCGGAGAGCACCTGTGTGGTCGAAGTGACTGTGTGTGATCAGAATTAGCTTCGGATTCGTCTTCTCCATTTCTCCGATGATTTTCACTGCCTCTCCAGGTGCATCGATCAACACACATTCTTGAGTGACTTGACAGACAAGGATGTAGGCGTTTGTTCCATAAGGTGCTGTTTCGATCTTCCGGATCAGAATGTTGTTGTCTTGTTTAACGATCGACATTTTTTTACGGGTTTTTTTATGCGCGATATCTTACTCTTATTTTTACTCTAATTCTACAACTACTTCTTCTTTCTCCTCCTCTTCCTCCGCTGTCAATTGCTCATAAGTCAGGTATGGATCACAGATTTTGTTTTGAATCTTGATTCATCAGGAGCCGTGGATGATTTTTAGCACAGCGTCACACCACCCTGTTGGACCAGTGCTTTTGGAAAAAATCAGTCCATCGAGTTTCACTGATGAGTCATAGCGGCCATCAAGTTTGGGGAGCAAGATTGGGGTATCGACAGCGGCCAGCATCGGCAAGTCGTTGAGGCTGTCTCCAAGGGCTACGCTTCTAAAAACTTCGAAATTTTGTCCGTATATCTCGATAAGGCGCAAAGCCGCCTGCCCTTTGTCGTTGGCTCCCATGAGGTGATAGAACCGTCCCCCTTGAGTGACCTGGAGGTTTGAGACTCTGGCAGCCTCTTGTATCTTGTCTAACAGACTCTCCTCTTCGAGGACAAAGGGCTCGTCATACTCTCTGTGTTTGGCTAATATGGCGTCATCCAGTGAAAATTCGCAGAGTTTGGCTACCTCCTCGATTGACAGATCGCCAAAGCCTTTGATCTTTCCGGGATATTGAGCTTGGATCTGGGAAAGTGCTTCTCTTAAACGTACGTATGGAGTTCCTAGCTCAATAATCTGATATTCTGCGTCCTTTTCGTCTTTTTTAGTGAACTCGATCGTCAGCTCTGATTCTTGGGAAAAATAATCTTCAGGAACAAATATGGCGCCACCGTTTTCTACAATGAATGGATGGGTGTTTCCCGTTTGTCTTCGAATTTCCTCAGTTTCAGCCCTGGTTTTACTCGTGCAAAAGACTAGAGGAATACTCCTCTCTTTCAGGGCTGTCAGTGCAGGCAGTGCCGGTTGGAATGAATAAGTCAAATGGTCAAGAAGCGTCCCATCCAAGTCTGTGAATATCAATAATTGGAGGTTTTCTTTTGGAGGCTCTTTCAATTGGTGAATTTGGCGTGCTCCTTTTTGTGGGAAAAGATATCGACCACGATTTTAAGGAATATCAACAAGATCAGAAAGAAGGTTGGCTGCTCGAGCTGGAAAGCGATAAATGCACCGACAACGATCGTGACGTGCATGATTATGATTCTCTTGTAGGGCTGGAAAAAAAGATCCTGGAAGGCTACTCTCTTGTATTCTTCGTTCCCGATAAAGTTATAAGCGTAGGAAATCCCGTGGCTAGCGAAGAGACAAAGTGCTGCAAGGAGGAGGCTTGAAAAGGCGGGGAGGTCTCGCCCAAAAAATGCAAAGATAAAAACTCCGTGTCCGAAAGTGAACATCCCAAAGTGGACGATGAAGAACAGAATAGAGCCTGATTTCTGGGCGATAGTCACGGCCTTGTTCCCGCTGTATAGTTTTGTTCGAGGCGTTGTTCCCTCAGCTTTTGCCATCTTCAGTGCATTGAAGAATCCGATGATGACATTCTCGAACCAGTAGAGGACCATGATGGAAGAAAGATTCCAACCGAAAAAAAGGACACCAGCCAGGGGGATCAAATTGAAAAGGAAAAGCGCTCCGATGGATACTCTAAACACGGCTACATGGTATCCGATTCAATGGAGTGGGTCAATAATTGATAATACATCCATTGAATGCGAAATTGATTATTCGGATTCGATAAAGTTGTGTTTTGCATTGGCCATCTTCAGGATAGCACTGTAGAGGATTTTGGCCAGGTCCGACATGGTCTGTGGAGTGAGGGTGTTGGGTGTATCCTTTGTTGTGTAGGGGAATGTTGGAGCACCGGTGGCATGGAAGGTGATGCTGGGGATTTTTTTGCTGAGGAATATCGCGGCGTCGAGCTCTGGCTTTCGGATATTGGCAAATGGGAGCGGTTCGAGTGGGCGATTGACCGAATTTTTGTTGGCATCTGCGATATATTCCCACAGGTCCGGATAATTCGGTGCGGCGAGAGCCTGCAATCTGTCGCCACACCCCACCATGTCGATGTTGAGAAAGGCCACGGTTTTTGATCTGGGGAAGATGGGATTGTTCAAGTAGGCTTGAGAGCCTTTAAAAGCCTGTTCTTTAGAGCCGATGGCGATAAAGAGAATCG
>JBATYS010000017.1:0-6717 GCA_049674205.1 Candidatus Aminicenantaceae bacterium | reverse complement strand
GGACTTTGTATTCTTGGGCTTGGATAAATGCCTGTCTCATGATATAGGCGTTTCCCATTCGCGTTGAAGGCATTCTCCCCTTTTCCTGTCCGTAGAACCGCTTAGGATTTTCGCCCAATGCCATCTTCAGTTGATGCCGGACTCCTTTGACAATCATCTCTTCTGGCAGCGCATTGTATTTAAGCTTTATGGTGACATTGACACCGCCGATCACATTGGCACTGCCGTGCATAGTCTTCACTGTCGTTACACCGCCCGCTAACGTCGTCAGGATCGTGTGATCTTCTGGGTATAAAGCCTCTTTCATCCACACTTGTGGAGTGACAGGATCGGTCATCTCATTAATATCACCAGAACTTAGGGCGATATGAGTGTGGCTGTCTATGATCCCCGGCATTATGAACTTCCCGTTACAATCAATCACGCGGACTCCGGGTGGAATCGTTATATCTTTGCCGAAAGCAGCTATTTTGCCATTCTGGATAAGAACGGTCCCATTCGGAATAACTCCTTGAGTGATCGTTAGTACAGTTCCTCCCTTGAGGGCCAAGTCCTGGGACATGACATTCGATGCAAGGAAAGCTGTCGCAACCAATAAAAAAACAAACCGTTTCTTCATGCTCTTCTCCTTTTTACTTGAACTCATCTTTACATATTAATGTGACGATATTGTGATTAAAAGATAAATCGAAAGCGGCCTTAGCGCTTTGGGGGTTCTATGGGCTTGGTCACGAAGAGACTGATATCCCGGCTGATCAAAAGTGCGCGCAGCTCTGGGAATTTTTCCTTAATGAGCTCATTGATCCTCTTGATATATCTTTCCAGCTCGTCTCTCATGCGATTGACTGTGGTTCGTTGGGCCTGCGTGGGCTGTGCGGTGGTTGCCTGGAGTGTTCCTGCAAGATCCATGATCACAAATTCCATACTGGTCCGATCCTCTCTGAAAGCGCTTTGTATTTCCTTGAGTTCCTTGGCAATTTCTTGGATCTTGTCTCTGACCTTATCTGGAAGATCTTCTCTATCTTTGAGAGCCTTGTCTATCCGGCTAATCTCCTTGTCCATGGAATCAACTGCTCTCCATCCTTCAGTGAGGGCCCGCTGCAAATCACTCACGGTCATGCTGAGCTCCAATCGTCTTTGCAGAGCATAGGGATTGGTTCTGATCCTTGGATCGACTTCAACGGTGACGCTCTGTTCGATCTCCTGGCCTCTTGCCAACAATTTGACTTTGTACTCACCGGGGAGGACAAAGATTCCTTTTTTTGGCTCAAAATAACCCGGTCGAGTTCCTTCTGGGTCAAACGACAGCGGATAACGGAGATCCCAACTGATCCTGTTAAAACCCTTCCGATCGGGCACATCGATCTCCCGTATCACCATCCCATCCACGGAGGTAATGACGATCTTCACTGTGGAGGTCTTCTCCGATCGACGATCCTGTTCCGTTGCCTTTTCCGCTTCAACTTGCTCGGTTTCTTGACCAGGAGGATCATTCTTTAAATAGTATGTGAAGAGGGCTCCATATTCCGGATTGGGTCCAAAGAATTGAGACGCACCTGGATCGGGCAACCCCCTCAGCTCAAAATATTGGATAGATTTCCTTGGCGCAAACAGGTAAGCCTCTTGATTCAAGATCGAATTATCGAGCGCTTCCAACAGTGTGATGTCATCCAACAGTATGATCCCCCTCCCATGGGTCCCGAGAATCAGATCATTCTCCTCTCCGTTGACGATAATGTCATCTACTGACACATGGGGCAGATCTCCTCCCGCTAATATCCATTGAATGCCTCCGTTGATGGATATGTACAGACCAAATTCCGTTCCCGCAAAGAGAAGTCTGGGATTCCAGGGATGTTCACGGATCACTTTAACCACACTCCCATCAGGGATCCCACCAGAAATACTTGTCCAGGTCGTGCCGAAATCGGTCGTTTTAAAAATATAAGGAGAGAAATCATTGTCACGATGTCCATCAAAAGTCACATAGGCAGTCCCCGGCTGGTGGATGGAGGCCAGAACACAACTGACCCAACGCGATGCAGTCAACCGGAAGCGCTCTGTCAGATCTATCCAAGTGTTTCCGTTATCTCTTGTCATTTGAACATTCCCGTCATCCGTGCCTGCATAGATCAATCCCACCTGGAGGGGGGATTCAGATAGAGAGGTCAGAGTTCCGTAGTGGGTAACACCATCATCTCTGGAGAGTGTGTTTTCATTCCTCATCATCCCCATAATGGGGATCGACTTCCAATCCTGATCCTTTGTGAGGTCCGGACTTATCACCTGCCAGCTGTGCCCTTGATTGGTATTTTTGAACACCTTATTCCCACCGTAATAGATGATGTCGGGATTGTGGGCAGACATGACAAGTGGGCTTTTCCATCCAAACCTGTAGGTTTCCCCTGGATTATCGGAAACAGGTTTGATGTACTTCTCCTCCCGGGTGTTCAAGTTGATATATATCAGTCTCCCGCCCTGATTTTCAGCGTAGAGTTCATCGGGATTCTCTGGATTCACCGCGACATGAAAAGCATCACCGTAGGCCACGTTGAGGACATCCCCGTTGGTGATCCCCATCTTGCTGAAGGTTTTGCTGGGAAGTCCATAAACGCCGTGATCTTGAGCTCCGCCATAGATCCAATAGGGGTCCCCTTCCCTGTGATCGATCCCTATCGCATAAAACTGGGCTATGGGGAGATTGTCGATAAAACGCCAGGTTTTACTCCCGTTGTAGGACATATAAAATCCCCCATCGCCTCCCAACAGGAGATGGTCCGTATTCGTGGGATTGATCCAAAGGGCATGGTGGTCCACATGGATCCTATCCCCCGTGTTTTCCTTTGAGAATGTCCTGCCTCCATCTATAGAGACAAAGATATAGTTGCCCAACACCCAGATCTTGTTGGGATTGACTGGATCTACACGTATCTGGCTGTAATACATGGGGCGGGGATTCAGTTTATTCATCCTTGTCCAGCTCTTCCCTCTGTCTTCAGACCTGAAGACACCGCCCTCTTTATTTTCGATAATGGCATAGACGATGTTGGGATGGCTCTTGGAGATATCTATACCGATCCGTCCTGATTGCCCTGCAGGCAATCCATTCGTGAGTTTCTGCCAGGTGTCCCCCCCATCCAATGAACGGTACAGGCCACTTTGAGGTCCCCCTCCGACAAAGCCCCACGCGCGGCGGCGCCTCTGGTACATGGCTGCATAGACAACCCGGCCGTTGTTTTCGATGGCCACATCCACAGCACCTGTGTGTTCATTCACGTACAGGATTTTTTCCCACGTTTGGCCGCTGTCCTTTGTGCGAAAAAGTCCCCGTTCGACGTTTGGCCCCCAAAGTTGGCCGAGAGCGGCAACAAAAACGATATCCGGATTCCGAGGATCGATCACAATACGGCCGATGTGATGCGTTTCTTTTAGTCCCAAATGAACCCATGTCTCTCCACCATCGATGGATTTGTACACACCATCTCCCCAGGAGGAGCTCTGGCGGTTGTTGGGTTCCCCAGTGCCTGCCCATACGATATCGGGATCGGTCGGTGCTATGGCAATATCTCCGATAGAGAGAGACGTGCCTTCCTCATCGAAAACAGGCTTCCATGTCGCTCCATTATCCTCGCTCTTGAAGACCCCACCCGAGGCTGAGGCGATAAATATGATATGCGGCTTCCCGACTACAGCTTCCACATCATCGATCCGGCCACCAAAAGCGGCAGGGCCTATCTGCCGCCATTTCATGTGTTTGAACAGGTCTGTGTAGAATTTAGGGGGGGTCTGGGCAAAGCACAGCGAGCCCAAGAATAAAATGCTGATAGCCAGCCACACCACACTGAATTGTCCCCTCAGCCGTAACATCCGAAGCCTCCTTTCATCAACATGGCCACTGCGGTAACCTCGGCACGTGAATTATTCAGGTTCCACAATGAATATATATTTCTTAATAGAAAGTATCAGATGTCACGCTATAAATGTCAACTCTTTTGCAAAATCATGTTCCGCAAAAATTAAAAATGATTTGTTGGATCCGCTCCCAGAATGGACCGTTTGGGAAACGGTCCCTACACGTTCTGGGTATACTGTAGGGTCCGCTCCCCGAGCGGACCGAACAAGATTCTAGATCACTCTATGTTCTCAAGTTCAATAAGCGGCATTTCCGAACCGACAAGATCCCCTTCAGCCACATGGATCTTTTTAACAAAGCCATCTATGGAGGATTTGATCTCGTTTTCCATTTTCATGGCTTCCACGATCGCCAGGGTTTGGTTTTTCCTGACCTCTTCTTTCTCTTTGACATAAACTTTGATGATCTTGCCGGGCATAGGAGCTTTCACTACAAGCTTATCCTCTTGAGATCCCTCTACACCTGCATGTGCACTCCCGCTTTCATCTGCAGGTTCCTGAACAGTGAAATGTTGCCCTTGGAAATACACATACCTCTTGCCGTTATCTTTGACCACATAAACACGAAAAGACTTTTGTCCGATCAAGATGGAGATAATTCCAGGGGAGATGTATTGAATATCGGCTTCATAGGTCGATTCTTCATCTTTGACCAAAAACCGCCCCTCTTTTTTGTCCAGCGTGATTTTTTTCAAAACATCGTCGATCAGGAATTCGTAATCCACTTCAGTTCCCTCCCCCGAGGCGCCATTTCCCGAGTGTCTGCCACGGCGAAGGCACAACATCCCCATCCGTCACAATCCGAGGGCCGGACGACTTGGATTGGCTGTCGAATGCCGATGCCAGGGCCGCTATCAAACGGGCTTCCTCTGTCTTCTCTTTTCCTCCCCATTGAGCAAAATATTTTTCGATAAAGCTCGTCGTCGTTTCTCCGGCTTGAAATTTGGGATGAGCGATCACATCCTTGAGAAAACCGATGGTTGTCTGTATGCCCAAGATGACATAGTCATCCAGCGCACTGATCATTCGCTTTTGGGCCACATGCCGATTTTCCGCCCAAACGATCAGCTTGGCCAAGATGGGGTCATAAAAGATGGGAACATCGCAGCCGCTGTAGATGCCGCTGTCGTGCCGAACTCCCGGTCCGCTGGGTTCCTTGAGGAAATGCACCTTCCCTGCAGAAGGCAGGAAATTGTTCTTGGGATCTTCCGCATAGATGCGGCATTCGATCGCATGCCCCTTTTGTTTGAGTTCGCCTTGAGAAAACGTGAGTTTTTCACCCGAAGCGATGGCTATCTGTTGGTGGACCAGGTCGATTCCGGTGATAAATTCTGTCACAGGGTGTTCGACCTGAAGACGTGCATTGACCTCCAGGAAGAAGAAATTCTTGTTTTTGTCCAAGAGAAATTCCACAGTTCCCGCGTTGTTGTACCCGGACACCTCGATGACTTTTTTCGCAGTATCCCCCATTTTTGCCCGGAGCTCAGGATCCAGGGCCTGCGAGGGAGATTCCTCCACGATCTTCTGATGTCTTCTCTGGATGGAGCATTCCCTCTCGAAAAGATGAACGACATGGCCGTGATTGTCGGCCAGGACTTGGAACTCAACGTGCCGGGGTTCCTCGATGTATTTTTCCAGATAGACGGATTCGTCACCGAAGGCGGATTTGGCCTCCCGTTGACCTGCCTCGAGGCCTGCCCCCAAATCCTTCTCGCTGTGAACGATCCGCATCCCTTTGCCGCCGCCTCCGGCAGAGGCCTTGATCATGACGGGAAACCCGATCCTCTGTGCTTCTGCGGCGTATTCCGCCATGGCAGAGGGAATTCTTTTCATTCCTGGAATGATGGGGATTCCGGCCTTTTCCATCGTCTGCCTAGAGCGGACCTTGTCGCCCACAAGCTGCATGGCTTTGGAATTGGGACCAATAAACACGATCCCTTCCTCCTCACAGCGTTTGACAAAGTCGGCGTTTTCAGCAAGAAAACCATACCCGGGATGGATGGCCTCTGCGCCTGTCTTTTTGGCGGCTTCCAAGATCCGGTCGATATTGAGGTAGCTTTCTATGGCTGGGGCAGGACCGATGCACAGAGCTTCATCCGCAGAAAAAACATGAAGGCTGTTTCTGTCGGCCTCGGAAAACACTGCCACGGTTGAGATGCCCATCTCACGGCAGGCCTTGATGATACGAACTGAGATCTCTCCGCGATTGGCGATCAATATCTTTTTGAACATTCGTATTCCTTTTCCTTTTCCGTATTATGCAACGGTCTGTTCGGGGAACAGACCCTACATCGTTTCATGTTCTACGTTCCATGTTTATGTGTCACTATCTTTCTTATTCTCTTTGGAGAGAGTCCAACGGGGTTTGCGTTTTTCGAGAAAAGCACTCATTCCTTCCTGGCCCTCCTCCGAAATGCGCAGGTTGGCGATCATGCGGGCTGTATATTCCTTGACATCTTCAAGGCTCATGTGCGGCACATTGAGGATCAACTCCTTGCATCTAGCTATAGCCTCAGGTCCTGAGGCGAGAAACTGTTCGATCAACTCCTCGACACGATCTTCCAGCTTATTCTTGGGGACAACTTCATTGATGAGCCCGATCTCCAGAGCTTTTTGTGCAGATATCCTCTGCCCGGTCAGGAAATACTCCCTGGCTTTGCTCTCTCCGATCTTCCGTACGACATAGGGAGAGATCGCAGCCGGTACCAGCCCGATCTTCACCTCGCTCAAGCCAAACTTGGCTTCCTCCGCCGCGACAGCAATATCACATACAGAGAGAAATCCCGTGCCTCCCCCAATAGCAGC
>JBATYS010000016.1:0-4098 GCA_049674205.1 Candidatus Aminicenantaceae bacterium | reverse complement strand
GGGAAAAAGAGATGTTATTCAGGCAGGTTTAGATCTTTAGGAGTGATATTCCATTTTTTTATCTTGTAACGCATAGCATCTCGTGTGATGTCCAAAGCTTTTGCGGCTTTTGATTTATTCCCGTGAGCTTTGTTCAGAGCCCCGATCAAAAGGTCTTTTTCGGCATCAGCTAAGGTTATTGTCCCTCCAAGAACTTGTTTCTTTGGATGAACCGGGTATGAAGAAGGCCTTTTGTCTGAATGGAATGGGAGGTGTTTTGCTGTGATATAAGCCCCCTTTTCAAAAATCATGGCTCTCTCGATGGCATTTTTTAACTCTCGGACGTTTCCCGGCCAGTCGTAATCCAGGAATAGCTTTTGGGCCTCTTTGTCAAAGCCTTGGATATTTTTCCTGAATCGGATGTTCTCTTGTCGGACGAAGAAATCGGCAAGCGGGAGAATATCGGTTTTCCTTTCCCGCAGGGGAGGGATGTAAATGGGACAAGCGTTGAGTCTGTAGTAGAGATCATGCCTGAATTTTTCCTCTCTAGTCGCAAATTCAATGTCTTGGTTTGTGGCGGCGATCACGCGGATATCGACTTCGATGTCTTTGAGCCCCCCGACCCGCTTGAATGTCTGTGTCTCTAAAAATCGCAACAGCTTTGCCTGTAGAGTCAGACTCATTGTTCCGATCTCGTCAAGAAGGAGTGTTCCTTTATGTGCGAGTTCGACCAGACCCTTTTTCTGTTGTTTGGCATCGGTAAAGGCGCCTTTTTCATAGCCGAATAATTCACTCTCCAGAAGATTCTCGGGAATGGCAGAACAGTTTATAACCTGGTATGGCGCTGCTTTCCTTCGGCTGAGATAGTGAATGGCCTGTGCCAAAAGATCTTTTCCCGTTCCGCTCTCACCCTGCAAAAGCACAATTGTGGCCTCGCTCTGGGCGACTATCTGGGTGATCTCGAGAATCTTTTTCATCGTCTTGGATTCAGTGACAATAGAAGACGGATCGAACCGCTTTTGTTCTTTTTCCTTGAAGTATGCGACTTCCTTTTTAAGAGATGCTGTTTCCAGCGCATTGTTCACTGCGCTCTGGAGTTTGAGGTCGTTTATGGGTTTTGTGATAAAATCGTACGCTCCACGGCGCATAGCTATCACTGCATCGTCGATAGAACCATAAGCTGTGATCATGATCACCGGGATTTCTGGCCATTGGCCCTTTATCTCCTCAAGGAAGTCTGTTCCTTTCTGATCCGGAAGATTGACATCAAGAACCACTAGGTCAGGGGATTCTCTCTCCAATATTTGTCTCCCCAACTCGCAGGTTTCAGCCTCGAAAGTTTCCAAGTTCCATTCCGAAAACTTTTGGATCAGACTCCATCGGATGAGTTTCTCGTCGTCGATTATAAGGATCCTCTTTCTGCTCATGGTCACTCAGCCCGATTGATAAGAGAAAGTCGAATGGTGAAGACCGTTCCCTTTCCCTCTTCACTTTGGACATCTATGGACCCCTTGTGGGCCTCGATGATTTTTTTACAGATGGAAAGCCCCAGTCCCGTTCCACGTCTTCGTGTCGTGAAAAAGGGATTGAACACTTGGGTGAGATGTTCGACCTTAATTCCTTTTCCATCATCCCTAATGGCGATTTCCAGCCACCGATCGTTTTTTTGATTCAGGCCGATCGAAATTTCCCCTTTCTCTTCTATAGCCGCGATACTATTTATCAAAAGATTCAGAACGACTTCCTGGATCTTATTTTCATCACATAGTATTTGAATGTCTTCTTTGGATTTTTCAAAATGGAACTTGATATCCTTGTCTTGCATTTGGGATTGAGCGAGAGTGACAGCTCTTTGGATACATTCATTTGGGTTGATGGGTTTCAAGTTGATTTCTCTTGGCCGTGCATAACTCAACAGGTCTTGGACGATGTTGTAAATACGGTCTATCTGTTGAAGGATTTCCGTAAAGATCTCCTTTTGTGGGTCGGCGGGATCCGTCCTTTGGTTGATGACTTCTAAGGCGCCTTTAATGCCGGCAATAGGATTTTTTATCTCATGAGCGAGCCCTGCCGCCAGCTCCCCAATCGATGCGAGGTGCCCCGCCTTTTCCAATTCTCTGTCGTGCAATTCTTCGATTTGTTGCTTTGCCTGTCTGAGGTTTGCGACCATGATGTTAAAACTCTGGGTGAGATCGCCGATGTCATCATTTTTTAAGGGTCTAAGCTGAACGCGGAGGTTGCCCCCTTGAACTTGTTTCATCTTATTCTTTAGTTGGGATAGGGGTCGGTTTATGATTTTTTCAAAAAGGCGCAGAGTGATAAAAATCAGTATCCCTAGTGCAAGGAAACTTATGATAACAGATCTGAGTTGCGTTTTATAGATGAACTCAACTGTAGGCGTTTCTATAAGATTAATCTCGAGAAGGGCAATTATTTTCTTTTCGGGCGAATGGCATACAAAACACTCGTCTCTGTTTTGGATAGCGAAAAAACTCTGGTTTTCAGAGATATGATTAATTTGAGGAATGGGGGTTTTATCGGCAGTGGAATAGAGCTCATTTAGTTTAGTAATTTGGATTTCCGGGATGAAGTTTCCGATTTCGCTGCCCTGTGAGGATTCTAGTATTTTCCCCGTCAAATCAATTATACGAAGACTTTCAATTTTTTCTGTGCCAGCGATTTGTTGCAAAGCCCGACCCACGTCCTCTTGCTTGCCTTCTTGCATACGATGAGTAACGGTATACTCTATCATAGAGCTCACAAGCTCGGCCTTCCCATGAGTTAATGTTTTGATGATGTTTTTTTGTGTGGATAAATAGAGATACGTCAAAAGGGCGCCCGCCGTTATTCCGATGACCACGATATGGAGGACGATCTTATTTTTTAAATTCCAATCTTTGAGTCGCAGATTTATTTTCATTACCTTCTTCAGTCTAAAATTGCAAAATAAATTCTGTTCCCGGCTCCCTCCGCATCTCTATTTCTCCATCGAGATGATCGACTAAATTCATAACTATTTGCATTCCGAGAGTGGCGGTATTACGGAAATCTATGGTTTCAGGAAATCCTATCCCATTATCTTTAAAATGCAGGATTTGACTTCCGCATGCCGCTTTACCAAAACTTATAACAATCTCTCCTTTCGAGTTCTCAGGAAATGCATGCTTCAGGGAATTGGATAACAATTCATTGATTATCAAAGTACAGGGGATGGCTTTGTCCAAGACAAGATTTACATCCTGGATCTCCCTTTGGACTCGAATGTTTTTTATGCCGGCACAATACAGAGAAAAAGAATAGCTGATCAATTTCTCTAGAAGATTTGAAATATTAATTCGCAATAAGCTCGGGGAGTTATACAACCTCCTCTTGATGAAGTCTATGGATTTTATTCTGTTTATTGCTGCCTGTATGTCAGCCTTGATCGCATCTTTTTCGAGTTTCTCCTGTAAGAATTCCAGAATCCGGGAAAAAATCTCATGGTCAAATCTTGCTTGGCGTTTAATTTCATCACGGATAATCTCATTCTCTCTGTACGTGGACATGATGAGTTCTTCGGCCAGCTTTCGCTCATGAATATCCCTGACGACACTCAGGATGATCTTATGACCTTTGTAGTTTATGTAGCGGGCGCTCACCTCTACTGGCATGACTGTTCCGTCTTTCCTCCGGTCGGCTGACTCGAATATCGCCACACCATCCTTCTTTAGTTGGCCGACTCTTTCCCTAACTTTTTCGGAGAATTCTGGCGTAACCAAATCCTTCAGGGACATCTTGAGCAGATCTTGTTTGGTGAATCCCAGACGTTTGTACATCGTCTGATTGACATCAAAGATGTGACCTTCGGTGTCATGAATGATGATTCCATCATTGGCACTCTCAAAGATCATTCTGTATAAATTTTCGGATTCGAGGAGGATTATTAATTCTTCTATGAGGCGTTCCTTAGGCTTGTCCGTGTCTTTCATCTTATTGATTCTGTCTCCCTTTACCTTTCATAATATCCCCATACAAAAAAATCCGCTTTAATATTCACTGATTATGAGAAGTGGATATACAAAAAATCTGGTATTATTTTTTGTTTTTTTTCTTCTTTTTCTTCTTATTCTCGTGATCTGT
>JBATYS010000015.1:0-1841 GCA_049674205.1 Candidatus Aminicenantaceae bacterium | reverse complement strand
TTTGCCTCTATAGCAGCCAAGATGGTAATAGCATGTATGTGATCAGGGGTGGCGATCAGTACGGCATCGATCGCCTTCTCTTTGTCCAGCATCTCTCTAAAGTCGATGTAGTCAGGGCAGACCTTTGCTCCCTTGGAATCAGGCAGGCTATCATAATGGTTTTTAAGTACGGCCAGAGCAGGGAAACGTCCTGCTGTGCCGCCATAATAGAACTCACTGTAATCGCTTTGTTCATTGACGTCACATATCGCAGTGATTTGGATGTCTGGATAGCGCAAAAGATCCTTCAGATTATTGATTCCCTGGCCACCAGTTCCGATGATAGCGATGTTCAGTCTATCGCTTGGGGCGACATGCTTCTTTCCGCCCAAAATATATCGGGGAACAATGGTGATGGTGGCAGCTGAAGAAACTGCATAATTTAGAAATTTTCGCCTTGAAATGGCAGAACCTGTTCGATTTTTTTGCTTTATCGGACCACTCATCCAAATCCTCCTTTCTTTCCGAGATATCGTTCATCCCATCATAAAAGTATTGCCTCACAAATTGCAAGAATTTACCACACAATATTGGCATTTCCAAATCCGTGTTGATGTCATTATGAGTGTATTCAAAACATCATGGATTTAGATCTCCCTACATTGAGCAAAAAAACTGGAATTATTATCTCCAGAATTATAATATGTCAAATTGTTTGTAGCTTTAATGAATAATTCATATTAAAAGGAGGAATCATGAAGAGATGGCCTGTGATGTTATTGATCGTCGGATTGTGTGTTTTTATTTCATGCGGGAAACAAAATAACGACGTTCAGGAGAATGAAGCTGTTCGAGCCGAGAGAGTCACCTTTCCCGAAATCGACATATCTCAATCACCAAATGGCATAGTCACCCTACCCGAGAATGTTCCCCAGGTTTTCAGGGATGTGTTTGTCAAATACACCAAGATCTATGCGCCCAATGGAAAGCCGATCCATATCCTCGCCCAGGACGGATGGACCGATGACCAGATCAAAAAAGGCAGGAATGTCCTCGAGTTTATCCTGACGGATTTTCCAGGATCTGAGTATGGTAACGATAAATCTGCAATCGCCAATTCGATGGCAGACCGAAAGGCAACAATGGTCTTTTTTAACACTGAGCCTGACCTTCGCGAAGCGTTTCGAGGCCCACTCAGAGGTGCTACAGACCTGAGCATGCAGGACCTAAGGGCTAATGAGAATCCCGCTGCGGGAGATGAAGATTACATGAACCACATCACACGTGATGCGTCGTTCGAGGAGATCTGGCACCTCGTCCACGACAATGGCGTTAAACAAGTCCTTCCGGAAATGATCGCAGAGATGCGAAAGGCCAATGACGCGGCTGAAGAAAAGGGATGGCGGGCATGGCCTGATGACGAACCTGATGAACATCCCAATGAATATGTGGGTGTCCTCATCGATAACTACTACGATCTATGGACAGTGAGACCAAAACTTTACGAAGGTAGAGACATCGCCCCGGAAGATGTACCGGAAGGACAGTCACATTTTGGCCGGTACTATGCAGCCAGCCGCGCAAGAATGAAAGAACATGACCAGAACGGGTACGCTTTGATGCAGAAGTTTTTCCCTCCTTTCCTGACATATACACCGGAATTGCCTGAGTACTTTGAGGGCACTTTTTCCTTAACATTCGATGAATCGCTGGTCTATACCTACAAATCACAGCATCTGGTGAACGTGACGTTAACAGGAACAAACAATGCCAATCTCACAGGAAATGCTTACGACAATGTGTTGACGGGAAACGATGGCGATCATATCTTGATCGGAGGCGCTGGAAACGATACGCTCGAA
>JBATYS010000014.1:0-5732 GCA_049674205.1 Candidatus Aminicenantaceae bacterium | reverse complement strand
ACATGTGGGATACACTCTAACCTTCGATGGGCCTTTTAAAAAAACTGATCTTGTGTTTTCTCACTTTTTGATTCAACGTTGTGTGGTTAACGCCGAGGAATGTCGCGGTGTCCTTTTGGTTGCCGTTAAATCTGTCCAGCATCTTAACCAGGATGGCCCTCTCCAAGGAATTCAGAAAGGCTTTCAAGTCGATATTTATTCCAATTAACAAGATCTCATCATTCTCCGACTCTTTTGTGATTGACAAAATTTGACATGACAATAATAATATATGGACTATTACGAAAGGACAGCTGAAGTGTCGAGATTGTATGAATATCAGGGCAAAAAAATTCTGAGAGAAGCTGGCATTTGTGTTCCTGAGGGCGAGGTTGTATCTACTCCGGAGGAAGCTCGAGATGTCGCCGAACGATTGGGACGGCCTGTCGTTTTGAAGATCCAGGTTTGGGTGACGGGGCGTGCGGGATTAGGTGGGATCGAATTTGCCGATTCTCCCCAGGAAGCCGAAGAGAAGGCCCGCAAATTATTGGGAAAAAAAATCAAGAATTATGAGGTCGAAAAAGTTCTGGTGGAAGAGAAGTTAGCCATTCGATCCGAGTATTTTGCAGGCCTTGTTATCGATGATGCACAGAAATCCCCATTGATGATCTTCAGTTCTGTGGGGGGGACTGGGATCGAAGAGATCGCACAAGCGCATCCAGAGAAGGTTGCTCAAATCCCCGTCGATATATTTAAGGGATTGAGGGATTACGAAGCCCGGAATCTCCTGCGCCGGACGGGAATATCCGGGAAACTCCTTTTGAAGATCTCGGATGCTCTGACAAAGCTGTATAAGGTGGCCCGTCAGTATGACGCCCGCTCGGCAGAGATCAATCCGATGGTCCTGACTGAAAATGGTGAAGTGTACGCAGCCGATTGCCATATCGCAATTGATGATTATGCCGTTTTCCGACATCCCGAGTTGGGCATAGAGATCGCACGGGAATTCGACCGGCCACCCTCAGAGCTTGAGAAGATCGCCTATCGTGTAGAAGAAAAAGACCATCGCGGTACTTTTTATTTTTTACAGATGACGGATGAGATCCTCAAAGAGGACAGATGTATAGGATTTAACGGGGCGGGTGGCGGTGGCTCTATGATGTCCATGGATGCGGTTTTGAATATGGGCTTCCAGCTGGCCAATTACTGTGATACCAGCGGAAATCCATCGGCAAGCAAGGTCTATCGTGCCGCTAAGATCATCCTTTCCCAGCCGAATATCAAGGGATACTTCGCTTCTGGTTCTGGAGTAGCCAGCCAAGAACAGTATCATTCTGCCCGGGGGCTCGTGAAAGCCTTTTATGAGGAAAAACTTGACATCCCTGGTGTGATCCGCCTGGGAGGGAATTATGAGGAGAAAGCCATAGAAATACTCGCGGCTTATCTCAAGGATATTCCCTCAGAGGTCGAGGGATATGGTCGGGATGATTCCCCGGAGTTTTGTGCCCGCCGAATGAAGGAGCTGATCGATAAGAATGGCAGTATCTCCCATGAGATCAGACCTATCAGCGATCCTGAAGTATCAGAAGACGCCTATGTGTTCGAAACATCAACAGGGAGGATCGCCATCGACCAGTCGAGATGTGTGTCATGCGCTTCAAAAGGATGTGTGGATGCTTGTGCACCGGAGATCCTTAAACTCGTGGATGACAAACCCGTCCTGGCTGTGACCGAAGAAGACGCGAGGAAGGGCAAATGTACAGAATGTTTGGCTTGTGAGATCTTCTGCCAGTTTCATGAACAGAATGCAATTTATATCCATCTGCCGATCCCGGGACTCATGGAATACCGGGATCGAATGATCGAACGGACTTCGGGCATAAGACAGCCAGAGAAAGAGAATAAATAGATATGGCAATATTAGTGGATGAAAAGTCAAGAGTGGTTGTTCAAGGGATCACTGGTCGAGAAGGTATGGTGAGGACTCGCCTTATGAAGGATTATGGAACACATGTCGTGGCTGGGGTCACGCCAGGAAAGGGGGGAGGAGAGGTCTTCGGCGTTCCTGTGTATGACACGGTCGAGGAAGCGTGGGAGAAATGCGGGCCAATCGATATAAGTGTGATCTTTGTTCCCGCCGCATTAGTGAAAAATGCAGCTTTAGAAGCTATAGATGCAGGAGTGAAGTTCTTAACCATTGTTCCGGATCGCGTGCCGATCTTTGATGTGCTTGAGGTCGCAAGGTCGGCAAAAGATAGGGGGGCTGTTTTTGTCGGGCCCAACACTCTGGGACTTGTTAGCCCTGGGAAGGCCGTTCTCGGTATGATCGGGGGGCGTGCGGAGAGAGCTCGGGAGTGGTTCCGGCCTGGGGAGATCGGTGTGAGTTCCCGCAGCGGGGGGATGACCTCTGCGATTTCCTATTATTTAACTGAAGCTGGGCTCGGACAGAGCACGATTATACATGTGGGTGGTGATTCCGTAGTGGGCCTTTCCCATCCTGAGGTGATGGAGCTTTTTGAGAAGGATGAACAGACACGTTTGGTGGCAATGTTCGGTGAGATCGGGACAACACAAGAGGAGAGAGTTGCTGATCTCATCGAAGAGGGGAAATTCACCAAGCCATTGATCGCCTATGTTGGGGGCAAAGCCGCCAAGTCAGGAACACGGTTTTCTCATGCTGGAGCGATCGTTGAAGGGACGAGAGGATCATACAAAAGCAAGGTGCAGAGGCTGAAAGACGTGGGTGTTCATGTGGTCGAATCCATATCGGAAATTCCAAAAGTCGCTCTCGAGTTGAAAGAATCTATACGGAGGTAACAATGAGCGATCTTCACTGGAAAACGTCAGTGACAGAGGTCAAACCCAATAGCATATCTGTGCGGGGATATTCTGTCGATGAATTGATGGGGAAGATCACTTTTTCGCAAGCCATTTACTTGGTCTTAAAAGGGGAAATACCCTCTGTGGAGGTCGGCAAACTCATCGATGCCATTTTTGTCTCATCGGTCGATCATGGTGCCAGCCCACCCTCAGTCCTAACGGCACGGACGGTGATGTCCACAGGAGCGGAACTGAATTCTGCGGTCGCTGCCGGAGTTTTGGCTATATCGAGGTATCATGGGGGTGCCATCGAAGAGGGGATGAAGCTTTTCCTTGAGATCGCCAGACGGATGGACGCAAAAGGGCTCGATAAAGAGGATGCTTCGCGAGAAGTCCTCCTCGAAATGAAGGAGAGGAAACAGAGAGCATCTGGCTTTGGGCATCGGCTCCACACACAAGATCCGCGGACCGTCAAGCTTTTCAACCTTGCCGAGGAGTTGGGGCTGGCAGGAAGACATATCCGGATCGCACTGGCCGTGGAAAAAATACTCGTCGAACAAATGGGACGACCTCTTCCCATTAATGTCGATGGAGCTATTGCTGCCGTCCTGTGTGATCTGGATATCCCTCCAGAGATCGGCAATGCGTTTTTTATCATTGCTCGAGTGCCGGGTTTAGTGGCCCATGTCCATGAGGAAAAAAACCGGATGAAGACCATGAGAAAGATTCATCCGGAGGATTATGAATATGACGGGCCTAAGAAAAGGAAGGTTTAAATGCAAAAAAAGCTTCTTTCACTGATGCCGGAGTTTCAGTCTATCGAGGATTTTAACCTGCAAGAGAAGACTCTTAAGGTCTGGAATGAAGCCATGGAGAAAAAAGGCTGGACGGTCGAGGATCTGCTCGAAATGCCCTTCACACTGTTGATCGAACACACTCCCATCAATATCATCGAGCACACCAGAGCCGTTACTCTCTGCTCTGTGCAGATCGCAGATGTCTTGTTGGATGAATACAAGGACAGAATATCCATAAACAGGGATATCCTCCTTTCGGGAGCCTTGCTTCATGATGTGGGCAAACTGTTCGAATACGTCAGAGAGGGGAGTTGTTTTGTGAAGAGTGAGGAGGGGAAGCTCCTTCGCCATCCCATATCCGGGGCGGCGTTTGCATCGCAATTCGATATCCCCCAGGAAGTGCTCCACATCATCGCCGCCCATTCCAAGGAGGGTGATGGTGAACGAAGAACGGTCGAAGCTGTGATCGTCAACCATGCCGATTTTGTGAATTTTGAAGCACTTAAAATTTAAAGAAATCCCTAGGAGGGTTTTTTGGGCCAGACATTCTCAGAAAAAATCCTCAGCCTGAAGGCTGGGAGAGAGGTTAGAGCGGGGGATGTGGTCACCGTATCTCCTGATTATATTCTGACTCATGACAATACCGCAGCCATAATCAAGGAATTCCAAAAGCTCGGCATCCAAAAAGTTCGCTGTCCTCAAAAAATGGTGATCGTCCTCGACCATGTTGTGCCTGCGTCCGCAGAGAAATACGCTCAGAATCATAAAAACATCAGAGAATTTGTCTCTGCCCAGGGGATTTCCCATTTTTATGATGTGCACAATGGCATTTGCCATCAGGTCTTTTCAGAAGAAGGGTTTGCGATGCCTGGAATATTGGTGCTGGGAGCTGATTCGCACACGACGAGTTATGGCGCTTTTGGTGCGTTTTCAGCTGGGATCGGCCGTTCGGAAGCGGCTTCTGTATGGGCGACCGAAAAGATCTGGCTTCGAGTCCCGGAAACCCTCAAGATCGTCCTCAACGGACGGCTTCCAAAGGGCGTGTTTGCCAAAGATGTCATATTAAAGATCATTGGGGATGAGGGCGCGGACAGAGCCAACTACAAAGCTGTAGAGTTTTCGGGTGGCGGTGCTGAAGGCCTGAGCTTGGCCTCCCGACTGGTTCTCGCCAACATGGCTGCAGAAATGGGCGCAAAAAATGGGTATTTTCCTCCGGATGAGAAGATTTTCGACTTCCTCAAAAACCGAGCAAAGGCAAGTTATCAGCCTGTGTTCTCTGACCCTGATGCCGATTATGAAGACATCCTGGAATACGACTTCACAGCTCTCGAACCTCAAGTTGCGTGTCCTCATACTGTGGACAATGTCAAGCCCGTAACTGAGGTTGCCGGAACGCCGTTTCATCAGGCCGTGATCGGCACATGCACCAATGGGCGGTTTGAAGACTTAAAAGTGGCTGCAGACATCCTTCGAGGGAAGACCATCGCCTCTTCAGTAAGGGTGCTCGTGATACCGGCCTCCCGCACAGAGTATATCAAAGCTCTCCATGAGGGCATTTTAGAGGACCTCGTCCAGGCAGGTTGCATCATTCTTAATCCAGGATGCGGCCCTTGCCTTGGTGCGCATCAAGGAGTTCTTGCGCCTGGGGAGGTAGCATTGAGCACGGCGAACCGGAATTTCCGTGGAAGGATGGGAAGTCGTGACTCTGAGATCTACCTTGCTTCTCCCGCCACTGTTGCGACCTCTGTGATACAGGGGAAAATCACTGACCCGAGAGGATCCCTATGAAAAAAGGACGCGCTTGGAAGTATGGGGATGACGTCAACACAGATGTGATCTTTCCTGGGAAGTACACCTATGCCGTGATGGAACCCGCAGAGATGGCAAGTCATGCGCTGGAGGATCTTGATCCTGATTTTGCAAAAAGCGTTCAGCCGGGGGACGTGATCGTTGCAGGAAAGAACTTCGGCTGCGGAAGCTCCCGTGAACAGGCTGCTACATGCTTAAAGTATGCTGGGGTCCAGGCGGTCATTGCCAAGTCGTTCGCCCGGATCTTTTACCGAAACGCTATCAATCAGGGCTTGCTCGTTATCCAGTCGGTTGAAGCGGCTGAATCGATCCAGCAGGGCGAAGAAG
>JBATYS010000013.1:0-5883 GCA_049674205.1 Candidatus Aminicenantaceae bacterium | reverse complement strand
CACGCAACGGATACACTTCACAGACAACGACTTTTGATCCGGCTCCTCTGGCTCTCATGGCAACTCCCCGGCCACACCATCCATAACCGGCTATGACAAAATTCAATCCAGCAAGGAGGATGTTTGTTGCGCGCAGGATACCATCAAGAGTGCTCTGACCAGTCCCGTACCGGTTATCAAACAGATGTTTCGTATTCGCATCATTGACGGCGATGATGGGATATTCCAGGACTTTCTCTTTAGCCATACTTTTCAGCCTAATCACGCCTGTTGTCGTCTCCTCGGTCCCGCCGATAATATGGTCCAGAAGATCGCGGCGTTTCGAATGGATGGTACTTACCAGGTCGGCTCCATCATCCATTGTGATATGAGGATTGTTATCCAATGCCTGATTGATGTGCTGGTAGTACGTTCTGTTGTTCTCACCCTTAATGGCAAACACCGGAATTTTGTAATGTTTAACCAAGGCCGCGGAAACATCGTCTTGTGTGCTCAACGGATTGGAAGCGGTCAGAGCAACCGTTGCCCCACCGAGCTTTAACGTCTCCATCAAGTTTGCCGTTTCACTCGTCACATGGAGACAGGCGGCAAGCTTTATTCCTTTGAGCGGTTTATCTTTAGCGAATTTTTTCTTGATATGCGCAAGGACAGGCATGAATCTTTCCGCCCACTCTATTCTCAATTTCCCTTTTTTGGCTAACGCCAAGTCTTTTACATCGTATTCCATTTAAATCTCCTTAGATGCCTGCATCCTTCCGCAACAGCTCAGCTTTGTCTGTTTTTTCCCAGGTAAATTCTTTCTCTTCTCTTCCAAAATGTCCAAAAGCCGCTGTTTTTTTGTAGATGGGGCGGAGCAAGTCGAGGCTTTTGATCATACCTTTGGGAGAGAGATTAAAATGAGCACGGATCAATTTTTTGATCTTGTCCTCTGATATCTTTGATGTCCCGAATGAATCCACCATTATCGAAACCGGGGAAGGCACACCGATAGCATATGCGATCTGAACTTCAATTTTATCGGCGATTCCAGCAGCAACTAAGTTCTTTGCAACATATCTAGCCATATACGAACCAGAGCGGTCGACTTTCGAGGGATCCTTACCGGAAAAACAACCGCCACCGTGACTTCCCACACCACCATATGTATCAACGATGATCTTCCGCCCAGTGAGTCCAGAGTCTGCGAAAGGACCTCCCTGGATGAATTGACCAGTTTCATTTATGAAGATTTTGGTGTTATCATCGAGCATGTGAGCTGGGATTATTTTTTTGATGACAGTTCTCTCGATCGCTTCACGCAAATCCTGCATGTTTACTTTTTTATCATGCTGTGCAGCAATGACAACAGCATCCACGCGCTTTGGAACACTTCCCTCATATTCAACGGTGACTTGCGATTTTCCATCAGGTCGGAGGAAGGTCAGCTCTTTGCTACGCCTGGCTTCACTTAGTCTCTTGACAAGTTGATGAGCCAGTGTGATTGGGAGAGGCATAAATTGCTCTGTTTCTATGGTCGCATAGCCAAACATCAATCCTTGGTCACCAGCGCCCTGTTCATGCTCATCTGATTCATCGACTCCCATTGCGATATCGGGAGATTGTTCATGAATAGAAGATATGACACAACACGTCTCATAATCAAAGCCATATTTGGCTCTGGTATATCCAATCTCTTTGACTGTATCCCGGACAACCTTTTGAAAGTCACAGAATCCGTTGCTTGAGATCTCTCCGGCGATGAGAACAAGCCCCGTGGTAACAAGAGTTTCACAAGCGACCCGGCTTTTTGGATCTTGTTTGATGAGGTCATCGAGAATAGCATCGGAGATCTGGTCGCAGACCTTATCTGGATGCCCTTCTGTCACCGATTCAGATGTAAACAGGTGTTTTCCGACTTTGCTCATGATTTGCCTCCATCCGGTGGATTAAAAATGATAATCAAAAAAAGTAACACAAAAAGAATGACTTTGCAATGACCTTTTGGTAGAATTCTAGGGACACAGAATTCCTGTGTTTTTCACTCAAAGATATTTCGGATGAAAACACTCACTGTTATTAGCGACCTGGCAGAGCTGAATAAAATCAGAGCTTATCTCAAGGAAAACTTGAGCGCACTATCTATTTCAGAAACGGATTATTATACTATCGAGTTGTCAATGCTCGAGATTTGTGTCAATATCATTCGTTACGCTTATCCAGAATACCAAGGAAAGATCCATCTGAAGACCTGGAAGGATAACAATAAATTCTATCTCGAGATCAGTGATGATGGCATCCCCTTTGATCCGATAACGATTGATGAGCCTGATTTAGAAAAAATGATCTCAAACGGACACAAGGGTGGATTCGGGATTTTTCTTGCACGAAAACTCATGGATGGATTCAATTATAAAAGAGAAAACGATCAGAATATTCTCACTATCTATAAAACAATCACTTAATTATGCTGAATTATTCACAAAAAATGCCGATATTAGTTATGACAACAAAAATATCAGGAAGTAATTCTGATAGTGCTGTAAATACTTATGTTGTCCTTTTAAAACATATTCCTTTTGTATTCATCGGCAATTTTTCCCCTCCGGGCGAGCTGATCTCACTACAACGGCTTCGTTGTAGCTCACGTCAGGCGGTAGATCACTACAGCTTCATGGGCCACTGCCTCAACCTTAATGTTAGGGTGGGGTGGGTTGGCCTCAACTCGTGAATAATCCAGCTTATTTAACCGATTAAAAATTTGGAGGTCATAATGTCGAAATTAGTACCGCCTCATGGAGGACGGTTGAATTTCTTATTCGTGGAAGGCGAAGAACGTGAGGAGGAAATGGAAAGGGCAAAAGTTATGCCCCGCGTACGGCTCTCATCAAGAGAGACCTCTGATCTCATCATGATGGCCACTGGCGCCTTTAGTCCTTTGGCAGGATTCATGGGTGAGGACGATTACACAAGAGTGGTTCAAGATATGCGCCTCGCTGATGGAACGCTCTGGCCAATCCCCATTACGCTTTCTGTGACAAAAGAAGAAGCTGACAGCTTCCCGATAGGTTCTGAGATTGCCCTCATCGATGATGAAAGCGACGAGATGATGGGGAGTATGAAAATAGAGGAAATATTCACATATGACAAAAAGGCTGAGGTCAAACAGGTTTACAAGACCGAGGACGCAGCTCACCCTGGAGTGGCTAAGGTGTACGACCAGCAGGATATTCTCTTGTCTGGGCCTGTCAAAGTATTTAGCGAAGGTCCCTATCCGAAAGCCTTTGGGGATTATTATGCCCGTCCTGCGACAACTCGAGCCATTTTTGAAGAAAAAGGATGGGCCACGATCGCTGCTTTTCAAACCAGGAACCCTATCCACAGGAGCCATGAATACTGTACAAAAATCGCTCTCGAGGTCTGTGATGGTATTTTAATCCACCCGCTGGTCGGAAAACTCAAGGCCGATGATATCCCAGCAGACATACGCATGAAATGCTATGAAGTGCTGCTTAAGAATTATTACCCAAAAGACAGGGTTGTTTTAAAAGTCTATCCGATGGAAATGCGGTACGGCGGTCCCCGGGAAGCCATCCTTCATGCCATCTTTCGTCAGAATTATGGATGCAGTCACCTGATCGTGGGTAGAGACCATGCGGGTGTGGGCAACTATTACGGTCCCTTTGATGCACAGACAATATTTGACGACATCCATGATGAGGACCTGCATCTCAAACCATTAAAAATCGACTGGACCTTCTGGTGTTTCAAATGCGATGGGATGGCATCCATGAAAACCTGTCCTCATTCCAAGGAGGACCGAGTGCTCATCAGCGGCACAAAATTGCGCAACATGCTGGCGAACGGGCAGATGCCTCCTAAAGAATTCAGTCGGCCTGAGGTTGTAGAGATATTGATGGACTATTACAAAAAATTAACCTGAATTATTCATAAAAAATGTCGATACAATTCCGGAGAATAAAAAATGGCTATTCAAAAAGCAACAAACATCACCTGGCATGATGGAGACATCACCAAGTCAGATAGAGAACGCTTGATTCAACAAAAGGGCGTGGTGATCTGGTTTACAGGTCTCTCATCCTCTGGCAAGTCCACTATCGCCCGTGCCGTTGAGGAACGACTTTTCGAGCGTGGTCATCTGAGCTATGTTCTGGATGGAGACAACATCCGCCATGGCTTGAATAAAAATCTTGGATTCTCCCCAGAGGACCGGGAAGAAAATATTCGCCGCATCGGAGAAGTGGCCAAATTGTTCGCTGATGCGGGTTTAATTACCATGACGGCATTCATATCTCCCTACAGAAAGGATAGAGATCGAAACAGAGAACTTCTCAAAAGTGGTGAATTCATCGAAATCTTTGTCAAGGTGTCTTTGGATGAGGCCGAAAAAAGAGACCCCAAAGGCCTCTATAAAAAGGCTCGGGCTGGCGAGATCAAAGAATTCACTGGCATATCCGCTCCCTATGAAGAACCGCTGAATCCTGAACTCACACTAGATACAGATAAACTCACTCTCACACAATGCCAGGAGGCTGTTGCTCGTTATCTTGAGGAGAATGGGATTATCAGTATGAACGAAAAAGACTAAGTTCAGTACAGGACTTTTTCTTCTCCCATCTTTTTAATTCTCTTATCCAGCCAATCGATGATCAGGTCCCTGCGCATCAAAGTTGCTTCGATCTCTTCATCTGTCAAATATTCCCCGACAACTTCTTTCATAACATCGGCACTCAGAGTTTTTAGCTTTTCATACATGTCTGTGGGAATTTCCTTCATGATAAACGTGGGCCCTTCTTTGTATTTCTCGTCATAAATAAGATTATTTGTAAATTTTTTGGCTGTACGGAATGACCGGGAATGGTCTATGAGGAGCATCCGCCAATCTTCAGTGATGAGATACTGATTCTGATGGCGGTCCTCATTTGCGATCAGATTGTCGAAAACCCTTTGTATATAGAGTGCTCGGTTCCAGTAGAATATTTTAAAGGAGGGAGTTTTTACCTTGTTCTCGACTTTTTGTTTAAGGCTCATCATGGAATCGACCCATAACTGGCATGATCCGCGATTTTCTTGAAACCGTCTTTCCACTGTTGGAGGCACCATGTTAAGGTTCAAATACTTGTCCAGATGATAGGCAGCGATCTCCCATCTCCAGTTTTCCAAAAAGCCCTTCATTCGCCCTTCAGGATTTTTCCATATCGCTTTATTCGTGACTCCGTCTTTTTCCAGGGTGATCACCCAGGGCTTTGTGACCGCCTCCCTGTCACTAAACGGCTGATCTTGACCGATAACTTCAGCCGTCCTCAAGAACTCTTCCCACTTATCACGCGCTTCCACTTCTTCCGGCTTGAACTGGGCAAATGAAGGAAGATTGAATCCCAAAATGAGGATAAAAACTAAAAAGGTCATGACGTATTTTTTCACTTTTGTCCCTCCTTCCGTGTTTATATTTTTAATCAAACTTTATAGCCATATGGGATATTAATTTCTAATACAGGACGTTTGCCTCTCCTTTTTCTTCGATCATTTCTTTAATTTCGTCCAAAAGGAGTTTTTTTCTTACCAGGACAGCTTGGATTTCCTCATCTGTCAAATATGGGCCAACAGCTTGTTTTATTTTATCAAAATTTAATGCTCTAACGTTTTCAACAAACACCCACGGAAGAAGTCTGAACAGTTTTTGAGCTAAGACACCGTTCTTACCAAAAACCAGCTGTTTTTGAAATTTCTCAGAAGAGCGGAAGCTCCGGGAATGATCAATGAGAATCGTCCGCCAATCCTTTTTGTACCGGATATTCTGTTGCGTTCGGTCTTCGTTGGCGATCAAACAATCAAAGGCCCTCGTCAAATATTTTTGTTTGTTCCAACTCTCCAGCTTATCCTGTG
>JBATYS010000012.1:0-6512 GCA_049674205.1 Candidatus Aminicenantaceae bacterium | reverse complement strand
ATTGCCGTACAGAGACCAGAGAAAGAAAAGAAAAAGCCCTGAAGAGATAAAAAGTGGTGTAATAAGCAGGAGGATGTTTTTTCCTCTCATCCGACCGGATTTCCAAAAGCTGATGAAGACGATCCCAAAAAGACCCACGGACAGGATGATGTATTTGACTCCCAGCCAGGGCAAGAGAGCTATACCGAAGCCGATCCAGAGGAGCGTTGACGAAGAAAAGTTTTTTGACGAAAGGACACGAAAGAGGATCACGATCATTATGAGAGAGGCGGGGATTTCCGGATAGATCAGGTGGGAGTAGAAGAAAAGAGGGGATGTCATGGTTAAGATGAACCAGGAGAGGAGGGCGACGTTCTGGTTTTTTGTAAAGTCTCGTACTAGGAGGAAAAAGATCCAGCACAACAGGGCTGCAAGCAAGCCCATGGAAACATGCAGTGTGAAGATAAGGCTCTGCTGTTGAAGGACGGGATCGTGGGTTAGATGCGAGACAATCCCTCCCACTTTTTCCCCGATGAAATAAGTGGGAACAAGCAGCAGAGGAAGACCAGGCGTGTGTTTGGAATACTCGTATCCGTGGCCCTTTTTCCCGGGGCGGGCATGGGATTCCAGCTCTCCCGGATAAAATTGAAGATAGTCTTTATCCCTGTAGTTGTTGAAGAGATTGATGTCTCCGTCAGAGAGCAGGCTTTGTGTGATCAGAAGGTAATGGGGTTCGTCCCCTGTTATCGGATGGGTCGGAAAAATCACTCCCGAGGCGTACAGGATGTATATGCTGATCGAAAGGAACAACACCATGCGGGATGTTTTTTTTGGGCGAAGAATAGACTGTTGGATGGCCTTCCCTTTTTGTGCCAGCACAGGATCTTGAGAAGAACTATTGACCAGCCTTTCCCAGAGGCAATACTGCAGATAGGCCGTGCTGATGACGGAAACGAGAAGTAATACACCCTGGATATCTCTTAAATAGACAAAATGTTCAGGGAGGGTCAGAAAGAGGAGAAGAAGAGGTGTGAGGGTGATCAATTGGTGAAACATCAAGGTTTTTTTCTCCTGCTGGGTGTGAAGCACCATAAAACGAGTGTATAGGACAAGAACTGAATAGAGGATACAGCCCACCAGAATAGCTGTTCCCAGGTAGGTTATGAAAAAAAGAAGAGGAGAATTCCCTTTCTCGGCAATCCCGCCGTAAATGCAGCGATTCCAAAGGTAAGAAGCAAGTGCTCCGACTTCAAGAAGAAATAAAAGAAGAGATCTTGTGCGTAAAATAATAGGACTTTTCCTAGTTCTCTATTTCTCCATTTAACCTGGATTATTCACGAGTCGAGGTTGCCGTAGATGCGAGGCGCAAAGGATGCAGCTGTAGTTATCTACTGTAAATCCTTTGCAACGAATCATATACGGTGAGATCGGCTCGCCTGTAAGGTAAAAATGTAGATAATGAATAGAAAGCACATTGAAAAAGGAAATGTCAAGGTGATTTTCAGGAGGAATAATGTAAATGTTTGATATTGCTTTTAATTGACAAAGTATCGGCATTTTTTATGAATAGTTCAGGTTAGCACATCCGGGCCAAGGAATAGCCTTTATTCTCAAAAAAAATTAGTTTACAATGGTGGGTCCTTCATCACCATGAAAGCCAAAAACTGCTCTATTATAATCCCTGCTTTTAACGAAGAGGCAGCGATCAGGGAAACTGTAAGAAGAACACTCGAGAGCAATCCTGAAGCCGAACTGATCCTTGTGGATGATGGAAGTACAGATGGGACCTGGCATCTCATGGAGGAACTTATGGTTGGCAGGGACGTGAGAGCTTTCCGGCATATAATAAATAGGGGAAAAGCCCACGCTCTCAAGACCGGATATCTTCATGCGACTACAGATGCCATCGTGACGATCGATGCCGACCTCACCTACCAGCCAGAAAGCATTCCCAGTCTGATCGAAAAATTTAACCAGGGATATGACATGGTTATCGGGACGAGGTTCAAGAATGGATTTCCAAAAAATGCGAGTTTTCTCAAGTCCTTGGCGAACGTCATCGGTTCTTTTCTGACGAGTGTGATCCTCCACAGGCGGATCACAGACCTCTCAAGCGGGCTCAGGGTCATCAACAAAAAAGTCGCCTTTCTGGAAGTCAAGGCGCAAAACCTGGAATATGAAGCGGAGTTGACGTCCCGTGTGATCACGAACCGGATGCAGTATGCTGAGGTGCCCATTACTGTAGAAGAAAGAGTGGGTGACTCGAAGCTCAATTTTATCAAAAACTGTTATCTCTTCATGAGGGCAGTGATTATAGGAAAATATTCAAAGAAGGAGACGGATCAGTGATTCATATCGTGATAGGTGCTCTGATGATGTTAGGTTTCACTCTCCTAGTGAATAATGTTCGCCGGAGAGGATTGTCCATTTCCTGGTGGCAGTGGGGATTGACCGTCCTCTCCTTTTTGTATGCTGTTTTTGTGTGCGAAATGGTGGTCAGTTTTCTCCAGGAAGGAGCTGGGAGGGCCGCTTTGGTCATGGGTGTAATCCTTGGATTTGTTGCCGTGATGTGGGCTGTTCTCTTGGCCCGCTTTGTCTTTGCCCGAAGATCAGGGTAAAAGAGCGAGGAATGTGCGGAAAACCACACAGGGAGATTTGTTGCCATGAAAGATAATTCGATCGAAAGACGGGAGTTTATCAAACGACTTGGAGTGGGATCTGTTTCCCTGGGATTGAGCAGTTCAACACCTAGATTTATCGCTAAAACTCCTGATGGGATTGTTGTCGATTCTCCTGAAGAGTACGGAGGATTTTTGGTAGAGAAGATCAGCGATTTGAACTTTCCCTATGAGTATGATCCCATTGTCCTCAAACGCATGAGCGAGAGATCCACAACTTTTAGCCGAAACGTTTGGGACCCGGACCGACAAGATCGGCCCGAGTCTGGAGAGGACCTTACATATATAAACCTAGTGGAGGGAAAAGGGCAGATCCCGAATCAGACACGGCTGGACTATGCCTTGATGGCTGCCTCTTGGTACACAGCAAACGTCCATGACCGTGCCTCCTACCAGTGGGAACTTCACCGCGGAATGGTCCGAGGCCTGGGCCTCCATGAGCTCGGCCAGTGGGATCCAGCCGACTTGGATATGAGCTGGGAGGAGGCCACTTTGGCTGTGAAACACGCAGCCCTGTTCTACGGTGCATCCTTGGTAGGTGTCGCTGAACTGAATCCACTGTGGTTGTATTCGGATTGTTTTTCTCCTCGGGAAGAAGACAGGGGGAATGCTGTCCCGGTTCTTTCAGAGGGAGACCGTTTTGGCCAGACCGATGAGGCTCTGTACATCCCCCAATCGATGAATCGTGTAGTAGCCCTAGCATTTGAAGAGGATTTCTATGGGATCGCAAACTCCCCGGGGAGATTGGCCTCAGCCGCTGTCGGAGATGGCTATTCGCGTATGGCGTATACTGCAGCGACACTGGCCGAGTTCATTCGAGGGCTCGGGTATCGAGCGATTCCTGCAGGGAACGGGATCGGACTGAGCATCCCCATTGCCATTGACGCGGGCCTGGGGGAGTTGGGGCGTTTGGGTCTTTTGATCACACCTAAGTACGGACCCCGTGTCCGTTTGGCCAAAGTCATAACTGATATGCCCATACTGCCTGACCCTCGCATAAACTTCGGAGTCGCCGAATTTTGCGAGGCATGTATGCTGTGTGCCGATGACTGTCCGAGCACTGCCATCACACATGGCCCGAGGACTTGGGAAGGAAAATCTCCTTCCAACAATCCTGGATCTCTAAAATGGTATATCGAATCTGAAAAGTGCTACGATTTCAACGGATTCAGTTGCTCCAACTGCAAGCGTGTGTGCCCGTTTACAAAGCCCAACAATTCTTGGTTGCACAGGATCATTCGTAAAGCCATCGAAGGCCGGATCGGACCTTTGAACACACTCATGGTGACTCTCGATCAGGCTAGTGATTACGGCCAGAAGCTCCAGAACCGGGAATTCTGGAGTATGGACGGGACAAAATGCATCACATCAAGAGAATCGATGTAGTGTTCAACACAGCAAACTGGGAAAATCATGAGTTGTGATCTTTGACCGCTAAAGAGAAAACCCATAAGTTTTGACGACATGACAAGATAATTATGAATCCTGACCTGAAAAACGAGAAATCTATGAACAAAGGTCGTCGAAGAATGAATTATCAACGCTTGGAGCGTATTCTGGCCGTTGTGGCTTTGGGGATTATTGTTGTAGCTTGGGTTATCGGATCATTCCAGGAAGAGGCAGACCTGCTTCCATACTTCAAGCAAGCCCTCCCGGAGGCCAGCCGGTTCGAAGCTGTCGGCATCGGGACGTATGCTGCATGGGATGGACAGACTGAGGAGTCGCTGATGGGTTATGTGACGACCGGAAAAGCCCACGGATACGGCGGCGAGATGGAAGTTGCGGTGGTAGTATCTCCTGAGGGAGCGATCCTCGGGTTGGTGATCGTCGAACAGAAAGAGACAGCGGCCTTCCTCCGGAGAGTGCTCAGAAGCGGCCTCCTCGATTCCCTCAGGGGAAAGGCCTACTCCGATCCGCTAGCTCTTGGGAATGATGTGGATGGGATTACTGGAGCCACTTATTCCTGTCGGGCGATCGTGGATTCGGCGCGCAAAGCCACACGTAAAGTCGCTACAAGAGAGTTGGGATTCTCTTCCCCTCCTGAGCCTTTACCAAAGTTCCAGTTTGGATTCCCCGAGGCCGTCCTTGTCGCTCTGTTTGGATTCGGGATTATGGGCCGGCTGCGCCGTTTCAAATACAAAAAAACAGCTCGGTGGGTCTCCATGCTTGTGGGATTGGCGGTGTTGGGGTTTATGTACAACATACCCTTGACGATCGTATGGATCAACAAACTCCTCCTAGGATTCTGGCCTACATGGCAAACCAATCTGTATTGGTTCATTCTTGTCGGAGGCATTCTGATTATTTACACCATTGACAACAAAAACCCTTACTGTGAGTGGTTTTGTCCCTTTGGAGCTACTCAGGAATGCCTGGGTGTAGTGGGAGGAGCCAGAATTCGTGTACCCCGGCGGGCGCACAACCTGCTCCGGTGGGGCCAGAGATTGCTGGCGTTGACTGCCATCGTGATCGCTCTAATTTTTCGGAATCCAGGAGTCTCCAGCTATGAGGTCTTTGGTGCGTTTTTTCGGCTCATCGGCTCCAATTTTTTATTTGCCGTGCTGGGGATCGTTCTCGTGGCCTCTCTGTTCATCCGGAGACCGTGGTGCAGTTATCTCTGTCCTCTTAGGCCTGTGACAGACTTCATCCAGCTGATACGCAATTGGATCAAAGAACTTTGGATAAAAGCTTTTCTTAGAAGGCAAAGCGAAAGCGTGATGAATTATGGAATTGAAAAAGATCCCACATAAAATCTCCTACAGAAAAGTCAGGTATTCCCGGCTGGAGTTTGTGACGGGCGAACTGCACATCGTCCTTCCTTACGGAGCAGACCCCGAAACTGTCTATCGAAGACACAGGAGATGGGTCAAGAAAAAGTATGATTTTATCGAGGAGTGCAAGAAGGTTGGAGCCAAGAGAGATCTGGTCCAAAGGACAGCTCAGGATTTTAATACATCTGTCCATGCCTGTGCCGGAAAAGCTTCAAAGGAACTGAACGTTTCGGTGGAAAAAATTGGATTCCGCAAGATGAGGACAAAATGGGCGAGTTGCAACTCAAGAGGGAATATTACCATCAACACCTTGATGAAGGACATGCCCGGAGAATTGATCGAGTATGTGGTCTATCATGAGGTCGCTCACCTCAAGCAAATGCGGCACAATGATAAATTCTGGGGGATCATAGGGAAAAAATTCCCCCACTACAAAGATCTCGAGAAAGAACTCTCCATCTACTGGTTTCGGTTGAATTCATGATGGTTGAAACAAAAACAGCATCTGCCCTTACTATGTTACAAGTTTTTCCAATTAATGGTTTGACGTTTTTACAAATTGATGAATATGTGCCTTGGTTTGTAAATAAAGTCAGATAAAATTAAGGTTACAATAGGCTAATCTTCTGAAAAAGCATCTTTGAGGAGTTTGCTCTGTCGCGTGAAGGCAAGGCGGGGGTTTCGGGTCTCTTTCATTAGGGAAATCTCCTGCGTTAAAAGACGGGCGATGTACATTGTGTATGTTACAGCCTTCTGGGATTCTCTCTGGAATAGGGGGTGATCACGGTTGATGTAGACAACATTGCCTTCGGAGAAACACTCAGGACCTGATTCCCCAAAGAAATCTATGCAAACCGAAACACTGCTGTCCCCCATCCGCATCCTGCGGACGATGGCGTTGGGTGTGATTTTTTTAACGAGAGGATGGCGTCTTTTCTTTGTCTTCGGCTTCAGTTCTTTTTCCTTTTTCTCAGCAGTAATTTCCGCGTCTTTATTATCTTTTCCTTTCCCCTTTTCAGTGACAGCCCCGCCGCCGACACCCCCTGCTTCGCCGTATGGGATAGGCCCGAACGGAGACAGATCG
>JBATYS010000011.1:0-1770 GCA_049674205.1 Candidatus Aminicenantaceae bacterium | reverse complement strand
CAGATACCATCGAAAAAATCTGGAGAAGACACGAATACACCACCCTCAGTACTTCAATTTTTTCAAATAAACTGGCAGCATTGGCCCTCTCCGTCAATGTACGACCTCGCATCATTCAGCGTACCCGCAATTACATACGCAAAGGATTCCCCCTATTGCAAAAATGGATTGACCATCAGAAGGATACCTTCCGGCTGGTGCCACCTCAGGCTGCAGCCATCGCCTTCGTGCGCTATCAATTGGATGTAAACTCTACCGAATTGGCCAATAAATTAATTCAAGAAAAGAGTGTTTTGATTGTACCTGGTGATCATTTCGGTATGGACAAGTTTATTAGAATTAGCTTCGGGCTGCCTCAGAATTACCTGACAGAGGGTCTAAAGCGAATTCAACAACTAGTTACGGAGATTAGGGATAAACATGGCAACATGTGAAGCAAGGCTGAGACTCAATCTTTTCATCCCCCCATCATCGAAGATGATCCGACTTATATGGCTTCCAAAGGCTTGGCGAAAATGGGCGCATAATATTACATTTCACGACATTCTTGCATATCCTGAGTTAAATGAATGGATCAGCGCTTGGATTTTTTGCCATATGCCGATAATTCTTCACGAATAACATGCCGAAGAGTTTCTTCGAGCGATTCTCTTTTTGAATTCATGTATTCTCTTAGAACCATATTGATGAGGGTTTGATAATTTCCACCCCCTGCAGCATGCACTTGTTGTCGGAACCAGTCGAGGATATCATCGTCTATTCTGATAGTGATACGCGTTTTTCCTTTAGGAGTCTTAATCACAGGGCCCCTTTTCCCTTTTCTAAAATCGTATTCTTCATTCATTGAATTCACCTTTATATTGCTTTATCTCTTTGGCTGTCGCTTTCCGTGCTGATATGATACGAATCCGGGTTTCACGCCATGTATAAACAACCACGAGAATTTGGTTGAAAGAGTCCATACCGATTGTGATGAAGCGTTCCTCATCAGGATAGTCCTCAGATATAGTAATGGCTCTTTCGTCCACTAATACAGTCACTGCATCTGCAAAATCCACTCCATGCTTTTTGAGATTGGAGATAGCTTTCTTACTATCCCATTCAATTTCCATCTTTATATTATATGTACATTTGTGCATACTGTCAAGAAAAAATTATATGGCATTAAATAAATTATTTCACGACATTTTTTAAGACCAAGATAAACTTGATTTGACACCTCTTGTCAATTCTAGTCCTGGACAAGGCATCTCACTAAAATGAGCACCTATCCCCTATCTTAGGCCATCAGAAAAATAAAAAACACGGAACTCCAAAGATCAGCAGCACTAATCCCCAAAACAGAATCCACTTGATCCACCACCACAGTGCTTTCAGCTCTTCTTTTTCGACGCTCATAAGGACAATTATTAAAGTATCTAAACTTAGATTCTATGGCTAAATTTATTCGATTCAATTTTGAAGCGTTTGTCATCGTATCAAAGTCATACAATCCCTAAAAGGTTCCTTTATTTTAGCTCAACTACATTCAAATTCTCAGAACAATCATGACACGTGAAATAAAGGATCTGGTAATCCTTCGCTACAGATTCCAGAATTTTAAAGGCTCGATCTTTTCTTCCCATATCGTCAAAACTCACGAATGTATCATCTAGAATAAGCGGTGGTTTCTCTTCAGTGGCGATCAATCCCAAAATGGCCAATCGAGCAGCCAGGTAAATCTGATCCACAGTTCCCCCAGACAATCTATCAATTTTATCATCAACTTTT
>JBATYS010000010.1:0-1811 GCA_049674205.1 Candidatus Aminicenantaceae bacterium | reverse complement strand
ATCGACCCAGATATAAACCGAGAGGTTGCGATCAAGCTCATCCGCTTTGACATGGTCTCTGAAGACTCCGAAAAAGAGGATGCCGCAAGACGTTTTATCAGAGAAGCCCAATCTGCAGGAAATCTGGAGCATCCTAACATTATCACGATATATGAAGTTGGAAGAGAGGACAATCAGACATTTATCGTCATGCAGTACGTGGATGGAGAAAGCTTAAAGCAAGCTATTAGCGCTGGGAAAAGGTTTTCACCGGTCGAAGTCGTTGATTTGATGACGTGCCTGTGTGATGCTCTGGAATTAGCCCATCAAAACAAGATCGTCCACAGAGATATCAAGCCAGGGAATATCTTGCTGGATAAACAGGGCAGGCCCTATCTCGTAGATTTTGGTGTGGCCCGTATGGAAATGTCGACGATGACACAGTCGGGAACCATCGTTGGGACTCCGAGTTATATGTCGCCAGAGCAGATCCAGGGGATCAGAGTGGATGCCAGGGCAGACATCTTTTCTTTGGGCGTGATCATCTATGAAATGTTGACGGGAAAAAGACCCTTTGATGGGGATCACATCACTACGATCGTTTACAAGATCATGAATGAGGAACCCACGAATATCAGAGAGATGAAGAAAGACCTGCCTGATGGATTTGAGCAAGTTATCAACAAGGCTCTGGAAAAGGATTCAAACAAACGGTACCAAAGTTGTAAAGAATTGGCCGCAGACTTGAAGAATATTGGTGCATGGTCCGATAGAACTATCAGCTCTGGTTTACAGCGATCGGAAGTGCTCGGGCTGCAAAAAAAAGGGAAACAAAGGCGTGCTCTCGTGTATGTGGCATCTCTGGTTATTCTCCTTTTGGCGGGAGCGGTAGGGGCTTATTATCTCGTGCCTGATCTGAAAGAAAACCTTGCACTGTTTAAGAAACAGAAAGAGATCGCCGTGGATGTGGTACCGCTGCCCGCTCGGCAACTTGAAGATATTTTGGATGTCTTTGATGAAAATTTGGTGAAATTAAAGGAACTTGTCGATAAAGAGGATTTTAGAGCAGCGGTCAGTCTGGCAGAACAGATACTCGTAGATGATACGGATAATGCAAAGGTAAAATCCTATCTCGAATTGTCAAAAACAAAAATGAACGAAATGAACGTAGCCGCCCTGTTGAGAACGGGAAAAAACCACTACAATCAGGGCAATTATGAGATGTGTCAGGAGACTATGCGTGAAGTCCTGAGACAAGACGCAAATAATGAAGAAGCGAGGAGGTACATCAATCTTTCCATTCAAAAAGTCGCAGAGGCAGAGATCAGGATAATTGTGGAGCGCCATAAAAAAGCAGAGGAAGAAAAAGACCTCCTGGCCCTTCTCAGCGACATCGGATTACCAACCCTTTCTCAGCAAAGAACTGTGGAGGCACGGGAGCTTTTCAACAATTACGATGACATCCAAGCTTTTGTTTCAAAGATATCCGTCCGTTTTACGAATAATAATCGTGCTGTGGTCACGTTCCCCAGTCTCGTTTCTGCGGTTCCAAAAGCAACGGGAAGGAAGAAAGTCATATTTGAAGGAGACGTGTCTCTGACGATGGAAAAACAGGGAGATGCTTGGAAAATCGTGGGATATTCCAAAACAAGCATTTAACGGTATTGTGTGATATGAACAGAGAGAGAATACAACAAAAATTTTATGCATTAGTCATGGCCTTCCTAGCATTCTTTTTCCTCGGGCAGGGGACCGGCCCGACGAAGCTTAAAGTCATCGTGGATGATGCCAGAGTGAATGAAACTCCAGAGATCAGAGGAAAAACACTCGCC
>JBATYS010000009.1:0-9409 GCA_049674205.1 Candidatus Aminicenantaceae bacterium | reverse complement strand
GGGCAGACGGGAAGAGCCAGGGGTCCCCATGTCCACTATGAAGTCCGCCTCAACGGAAAACGGCTCAATCCGTGGTATTACATCCTCGACAACTAATCTGATTTATTCAAAAAAAGGATTCACCAGGCTTGATGTTTGCTCCAAGATAGAAAGAGTAGGCACTCATGGCTTTCCGGTTTTCTGGCTGCAGTCGGTCTATAGTGTAGATATTGCCGTCACCGCAGACCACAGCAAGCCCTTCTTTCTTAGAAGCGTAAATTTCCCCTGGTTTGATGGGTGATACGGGTTCGGTCAGTTCAACTCTCCCATCGAGGATTTTTATGCGCTTTCCTCTAAAATAGGTAAATGCCGATGGCCATGGGGAGAATGCTCTGGCCTTCCTGTCAACCGAAATCGCTTCACTGTCCCAATCGATTTGGCCATCCTCTTTTTTGATCAGTGGGGCATATGTCGCCAGTGCATGATCTTGTTTTAAAGGAGAGAGCATGTCCATCTGATAGATCGTTTTAACAAGAAAATCCGCTCCCTCTCGTGCGAGACGTTCCTCCAGCTCGAACGCTTTTTCGTGAGGAAGGATCCTTGTTTCCCTTTGCATCAAGATATCTCCTTCGTCCATTTTTTCGTTGAGTTCAAAGATGGTCAGGCCTGTGGTGGTTTCTCCATTCAGGATAGCCCATTGAACAGGAGAAGCCCCTCTATATTTTGGAAGGAGCGAGAAGTGAAGGTTGATCGAGTTATACTTGGGCAAATAGATGATCGAGGCTGGGATGATTTGACCGTATGCCACGACGACGTTTATATCGGGATTGATCTCATTCAACATATCCAAAGCGGCTGGGTCTTTGCGGATTCTTCTCAGCTGTAATACTGGAATGTTTTTTTCGAGGGCAAACCTTTTGACGGGAGAAGCTGTGAGTTTTTTCCCTCTTCCTGATGGTTTGTCCGGTTGAGTGATGATGAGTTCGACCTTATGGCCTTCCTCCAAGATCTTTTGGAGTGATGGGATGGCAGATTCTGGACTGCCAAAAAAAACGATCCTCATGTGTGAGCATCCTTGCCCAGCTGCTTGCGGAGTTTTTTTTTGATCAAGCTCTTTTTGAGTGGTGATAAATGTTCGATAAAGAGCTTCCCATTCAAATGGTCGATCTCATGACAAAGCACTCGAGCAAGAAGGCCCTCAGCGTCTATGATCTTTTCGTTTCCATCGAGGTCTGTGCCCTTTACCACTATGTGTGAAGGTCGAACAACCTTTTCATTGATATCCGGCACGGAAAGACAGCCCTCTTCCATAATCGCCTCTCCTTGGGAATCAAGGATCTCTGGATTGGCGAGGATGATGATCTTGTCTTTTTGTTCTCCCACTGATAGGTCCACAGTAAGTAGCCTGACACTCTTATTGACCTGTGGGGCTGCCAGGCCGATACCCGGAGCAGCATGCATGGTGTGAACCATATTCTGGGCAAGCTGGCATAATTCATCATCGATATCTTTTATCTCTTCAGCTTTTTTGGCAAGTACTGGGTGGCCGAACACCAAGATCTCCAGGAACGTCAGTTCGTTATCTATTTTTTCCATAGTACATGCCTATTTTAAATGAAATCCCGTATCCCGTAAACCCTCCAGTCTCTAAAAACTATTTCCTTAATGATAAGCTTTCCTTTTATAAATTTGTTAGCAGCTTTTATGAATAATTCAGGATTTGAAGCGGATGAATTTGTTCTTCTCTAGGCTCTGAAGGAATAGAGTGATTCGTTCATAGAGAGGTTCCACTTCGTCTCCAAGTGTTTTCTTCATGCGTTTGGCGATTTCTTCCACAGTGCATTCCCCATCGCAGCTTTCCCAGAATTGGCTGCCGATCTTGTCGAGGTTGATTTTGTAGTAGGGATGCTTGAGATGGGGAAGAAGATGTTTTCTAATAATGGGAAACCGGAATTTTGGCTTGAGCAGACAAATCAAACCTTCTTCAGTCTCTTTCCACTCTATGTTCTTTACTGGAACCAACTCCAGTAGGTTGAGTTCCTGTGATTCTTTTGTCTTGTTTTTCACATCATCCGGGAGGGGTGAAGCACTCTTCCCTTCGCTCTCTTGTTATTCAGTCTCTTCTCCATATTCCCCAGATTTCACCATCTTTTTATACGGTAAATAGATCAGGATGAATCCAAGAATAAAGAAAATGATCAGTCCCAACCAGGCACTGTGCCACACTTCTGGAAGCCGGATGTTCGTGCCTTTGACCGCAGCGGTGATGATTCCCATGAGCGCCTGTCCGGCGATCAATCCTGAAGCGAGGAGGAGACCGATGTTTTCTACGGTTTCTCTCCCCTTAGCAGTGGGCTTCTTCTTGCTTACGCTGCGATTGAGAAAGTATTTGAGAACGCCGCCCAAGAAGATACATGATGTGGCACGGAATGGCAGATACATTCCGACAGCGATCAGCATAGGAGAAGGCGATCCAATCAGAATGAGCGCCACGGCAAGGAGCATGCCAGCCAGCACTAGCGGCCAGGCCATTTCTCCTCCCACGATTCCCTTAGCCATTGCCGCCATCAATCCTGCTTGGGGTGCGGGAAGTGTTTCACTCCCGATACCGATGTTGTTGTGGAGAAGCTGTAATGAGAAGGTGAGTGTCAAGGCAGCAGCAACAACTCCGATCAATCCTCCGATTTGCATCCGCCAGGGTGTGCCGCCAAGGATATGACCGACCTTCCAGTCTTGGATCATGTCCCCTGCAACTCCTGCAACACAGCAAACCACGGCTGCCACTCCTAACACTGCCGCTATTCCCGCATCTCCTTTTTGCCCCATGATCACCATCATCAGGGCGGCGATGAGCAATGAGGTCAGAGTCAAGCCCGAAATGGGATTCGAGGAGGAACCGATAATGCCTACAAGGTAGCCGGCCACAGCCGCAAAAAGAAGTCCCATGATGAGCATCACTATTGCGGACACGAGCGCTGAACCGATGTTTTTTGTGAACACGTTGTAGAGGAGGATCATAGGGATGACCAGTGCGATGATAGCCAAAATGATCGAAGGGAAGGGAAGGTCTTTATCGGTTCTAAGTGTTTTTGTGTCTCCCTCCGATTTTGCTTTGCTGACATCTTGGAACGAACGACCGATTCCAGCGATAAGACTCTTCCTCATCTTGAACAGAGTGTAGAAAGCGCCCACCAGCATGGCGCCCACTGCGATGGGCTTTATTTGAGCATCATAAGCAGAGATGGCCATGGCTGTCCAGTCTCCACCAAAATCTGACACGATCCTTCCGAGATCTCCGCTGATGAAGAGAAGGATGGGCATCAGGAAGGCCCACCCAAGAACTCCTCCAGAAAAAGTTAAAGCGGCGAGTTTAGGTCCTATGATGTATCCGACACCCGTCATGGCCGCATTAGCTGCAGGAGATTCCACGAACATCCTTCCTCTTATTTCAGCTGTCTTGGCTACTTCCAAGTTGTCACTGTCCAGATAAGTGATCCGAGAGATGCCGGGTATTTTAAAAACAGCTCTGGCATAAGGTGTAATCACACGGATACCGTTTTCGCTTGTAAAGAATTCTATGAAACCTCCCAATCCCATTGCCCAGAACATGTATGCCGCATTCGATCCGGCTTGCTGTCCGGTTTTGACCATCTCAGCACATGCGACACTCTCCGGAAATGGAAGAGAGGCATCTTCGACCAGGGTTCGACGAACGAGAATGATCAGAAAAACTCCAAGGACGCCACCGACGAGCATGAGCATCGATGATTTGGCAACATCAAACTTTGTCCACACACCAGTAAACAGAAAGGCGGGGATGGTAAATATGGCTCCAGCTGCCAGCGCTTCTCCGACAGCACCCGTGGTTCTGGCAAAGTTTTCCTCAAGAATAGTCCCTTTTAGAGGACGTAGTACGGCCATTGCAATAACAGCTGCGGGAAAAGTGGCTGCAACGGTCATTCCGACGAGAAGCCCAAGGTAGGCATTTGCGGCGCCGAGAACGATGGCCATGATGATTCCTAGAAAAATCGCCTTGAAAGAGATTTCTTTCATGGATTGTTCGGCAGGCACATAAGGCTTAAACGATTGGTTGCTCATTCTTACCTCCTCTCTGTTTTCTCCCTGAGTTTTTTGACTATATATTTCTCAAAAATAAAAAGCAAGAAAAATAAATTATCTTTTTTCATTTGCGTGAGAGTAGAAATTATGTTAAATAAATCGTGTAGATAGAGGAAGATAGAATGAATCTTATCGAATGGCTCAAAGAAAAATTTTTCTGTGACCTTGCCATTGACCTTGGAACTGCAAACACACTCGTTTATCTCAAAGGCAGAGGAATAGTCGTGCAGGAACCTTCCATTGTTGTTGTGAATCAGCAAACTGGCAAAGTGGAGGCCGTGGGGAAGAGGGCAAAAGAAATGTTGGGGAAGACTCCAAAAAGCGTTCTGGCCATAAAACCCATGCGTGATGGAGTTATCGCTGACTTTGAGATTGCTGAAAAGATGCTTGATTACTTTATCAAGAAATCGACAAACAACAGGAGTTTTTTACTCAGGCCGAGGATCGTTATTGGAATTCCTACGGGGATCACTCAAGTCGAAAGGCGAGCAGTCAAGGACGTTGCCATGCGGGCGAAAGCTTCCGAAGTGTACCTGGTAGAACAACCCACGTCCGCAGCTGTTGGTGCTGACTTGCCCATATCTGAGCCCACAGGGAATATGATCGTCGATATCGGTGGGGGAACAACGGATATCGCGGTCATTTCTTTGAACGGGATCGTGTTCAATCACTCCATCCGTATTGCCGGTAACGAGATGGATGAAGCAGTTATCCAGTATATCAAGCGGAAATACAACCTGCTCATCGGAGAAAAAACAGCAGAACAGGTCAAAATGCAGATCGGTTCGGCTTACCCGTTGGATGAACCAATAACTATGGAAATAAAAGGAAGAGATCTGAGAGAAGGTATTCCCAAGACTATTGTTGTAGATGACCAGGAGATAAGGGAGGCCCTGGAAGATATCGTCGTGGCTATTATCGATGCCGTAAAAGTCGCGCTTGAAAAAACACCGCCAGAGCTTTCTGCAGACATCATAGATCGCGGCATCATCCTGACCGGTGGAGGATCTCTTCTTAAGAATATTGATAAGCGTATCCGCGAAGAGACGCAATTGCCCGTATTCATCACCGAAGACCCCCTGACAACGGTTGTTCTTGGTGCGGGCAAAATGCTCAATGATCTAGATCTGCTGAGAAAAATCTCTCTAATTTAATCTTTACATGCTCTCTTTTTTTAAAAAAAACAAAAACCTCGTTGTTCTCAGTGTTCTCATTTTTTTACAGCTTGTCCTGATATCCATCCAAGTTCCTCTTGGTGAGCGAGAGAACTATTTCGAGAAGACTGTCTTTGTCATTTTTTCTCCTCTCCAGCATGGGATCGTTTCCTTCTTTCAAAGCATCGGACAATTCTGGAATGGATATTTCTCTCTCCGTGAGGCCCATGATCAAAACCTGGATATGAGGCAGAAGGCATTTTCTCTCTCTCAGGAGAACAGATTATTGCGAAATGCTCTTGAACATTACAGGAATGAGAAAGAGATCGAGGCCTTTCTCGGAGAAATGTATCCAAATATCTTGCATGCACGGGTCATAGGAATAGATGCCAGCAACTACTTCAAATCCGTGATGATCAACAGAGGGTCTCTGGATAGGATCGAAAAGAACATGGTTGTTCTGGATAAATTTGGAAACTTGGTTGGAAGGGTTATCGGCCCGATAGCTCTCAAAGAAGCACGAGTGCAATTGATCACGGACAATGATTGCGGAGTGAGCGTTTTTACTGAAAAGGACAAAGTATTGGGAATTTTATCTGGGGATGGAAAGGGGTTCTGTGAATTGGAGCATGTCGTGTCAACGGATGAGAATGTTTCTGTGGGCGAGAACCTTTATACAACAGGATATGACAGCATTTTTCCTTCTGGTATCAATGTAGGCCGAATAACCTCTATAACTCCTACTTCAGATCTTTTTAAAAAAATTACTGTGAAACCGTATTTTGAATTCCGTCATCTAGACCAGCTTGCTGTCATACGTTTACAGGCAAAAGATATTTTCTAAAAACGGAGAAAATGAGAGATTTCTTGGAAACATTCCTTGGCATCGTTATTGCTTTGCTCTTCTTCTCTCTTTTATCCCACATTTCCATCTATTTGATTCAAGCGATCAATGTTTTTAGCCTTCTGGTCATCTTTATGTCCTCAACGAGGAATGAGGTGTATGGGGCATGCTTGGGCGCTGTTTTTGGGTTAATTCAGGATTCTTTTTCTTTGGGCGTTTTTGGAGTTGCCGGGATAGCTAAAACCATAATGGGGTTTTTAGCCGGCTTTGTCTCCAGGAGGATCAATGTCTCTTCGTTTACGCGCAGTTTTATTTTTATTTTTGTTTTGATCGCTATAGAGCTCATATTTTGGGCCTTTCTCTACTCCTTCATCTATTCCAAAACTCTCAATTCAGGAAAAGGAGTGATCTTTCTCCAGCCTCTGATAACGGCATTGATCGGCAGCACGCTCTTTCCCCAGATCCGAAAGGCAATAAAAGCGATCTCCCGGTACCGAAGATGATGAACAACAAAATTTATGAAGATCTATCTTTGGTATTTTCAAGAGCGAGGATCACCTTCATTGTTGTTAAGATAATCTTCGTCATACTCATCCTGTATTTTTGGAAACTCCAGATCCTCGACTTTCAGACATTCTGGCAAAAATCTGAGGCAAACCGTATCCGAGAGATCGTTGTCCCTCCCCAGAGGGGTTTAATCAGAGACAGGAACGGTGTCGTACTCGCAAAAAATATCGCTTCCTTTAAGGCGTCTCTGATCAGGGAAAACTGCAAAGACTTTGAAGAGTCGTGTTTGAGGATTTCCAAGCTCCTCGATTTGGAACCGGATGTTCTAAAAGAACGTGTGGAAAAATACAAATCTCTGCCTCTCTTCCAGCCTATAGTCGTAAAGGATAACTTAACCTATGAAGAAGTTGCCAGGATCAAATCCAGGCATTATGAGTTGCCCGAGTTGATCGTTCAATCAGAACCTAAGAGAAATTATCCGTTTGGGACGTTGGCTTCTCATGTCCTTGGATATTTGCAGGAGATATCCCCGGCAGAGATGGAAATGGACCAGTATAAAACCCACAGGATGGGTGACTTGATCGGAAAGACAGGACTGGAGAAACAATACGAAGATAGCTTAGTCGGCACAGAGGGAAAAATTCTTGAGATCGTGGACAATGTCGGAAGAGAGATCGAGGAAGTATCCAAGATCGATCCTATCCGCGGAAATGAGATTCATCTGACATTGGATTTTGACCTCCAGAAGAAAGCGGAGGAGATCCTGGATGGAAGAGAGGGTGCAGTCGTTGTGATGAAACCAGATACAGGTGAGATATTGGCGATGGCCAGCTATCCGAATTTCGACCCGAATAAATTCATCAACCGTTTCACACCCGAAGAATGGGTGGACCTCATCAACAGTCCGGAGTATCCTCTTGAGAACAGGGTCATCCGTGGGTTGTACTCTCCCGGCTCCCTGTTCAAACCTTGCATGCTGCTCGCTGGACTGGATCAGAGGGCAGTGAATGATTCCACGACATTTGTCTGTCGCGGCTCTATCATCATCTATGGACATCCCTTTGCTTGCTGGAAGGCGGATGGACACGGAATCGTTAACTTGTACAGCGCGATCCAGCATTCCTGCAACATCTACTTCTATCAACTGGGAAAAAGAATCGGGATAGAGGAGATCGCTCGGTATGCCCGTATGCTCGGTATGGGATCTCCTACACAGATTGATCTTCCCGGGGAAAAGGTTGGTTTGGTCCCCGACGCCGAGTGGAAGAGGAGAGTAAGGGACGAACCTTGGTATCCTGGAGAGACCATATCTGTGTCTATAGGACAGGGGCCATTGCTCGTGACTCCTTTACAGATCGCAGTTTACACAGCACAGATTGCCAACAGGGGGCTCAGCGTAACGCCTTACCTCTATGCGAAAGAAATCCATGAGAGCCAGGAGATAACCAGGCGGCAAGAGAATATAAAAGTCAGGTCTCTTATCCCTGAATTGTATTTCGAAAAAGTAGTTCAAGGGATGTGGCAGTCTGTCAATGATCGAGGCACTTCCGTTTTAGCAAGGGTTAGGGATTTTGATGTTTGTGGAAAGACCGGATCAGCTCAGGTCGTCGGTAAGGCAACCGCTGAAAAATTGGCCAAACAGAATATAGAGATAAAAACTCACTCCTGGTTCTCAGGATTCGCGCCTAAAGACAAACCAGAGATCGTGGTTTCTCTCATTGTGGAATATGGGGGAGGTGGAGGAGCGACTGCGGCACCTTCTGCCAGAGAATTGTTCGAGCTATACAGGGAAAAATATGATTAATCAAACACAGATCAAGAACATCGATTGGATCCTGATCGCTCTTCTTGTGGTGAATACTCTGATCGGAATCGCCGTGATATACAGCTCGTCCCATCACTTGCCCGGGAATTACTATCTCAAACAAGTTTTCTGGACACTTTTGAGTTTAGCTGTACTTTTAGTTTTACTGACTGTGGACTACAACATTCTTGTCACTTATTCACTCTATCTGTACATTGCGTGTATTTCTATTCTCGGTGCTATTTTGATCTTTGGGAGGTTGATTGCCGGAACGAAGAGTTGGATTAAACTGGAATTTATCCAAATTCAGCCATCTGAGATCACCAAGATTGCCATCATTCTCCTGCTAGCACGTATCTTTTCGGAATTTAAGAGGAAATATTTATCCAACGAGGCAGGAATTTCGAGCAGCGCCTTTGTCCTGTTGGCATTAGTGCTTGTTGCACTGCAGCCCGACCTGGGTACAGCGCTGCTTTATATCCCGATTCTACTAGGAGCATTCATATTAGCGGGGCTGACAAGAAAAACTCTTGTGACGCTATTGATAATTGCATTGGTGATAGGGATCGTCAGCTGGGGATTTTTCCTCAAGGAGTACCAGAAGAATAGAATCACAACATTACTCACTCCGGATAAAGATCCTTTAGGAACTGGCTATCATGTTCTCCAATCCAAGATCGCCATCGGTTCAGGTGGTCTATTCGGAAAGGGATATGTCAGAGGAACACAGAGCCAACTTCAATTTTTACCAGCGCGCCACACAGATTTTATATTTGCTGTTGTCGGGGAGGAGCTGGGTTTTGCAGGGGTCGTGGTCATCGGCCTGTTTTATTTCTTGTTCTTAGGCAGGCTCTTTCAGTCCGTTTCAAAATCGAGAGATAGGACAGGAGTGTATATCATTTTTATGGTTGCCATGATGATCTCGAGCCAATTTTTCATAAATGTGTTCATGACTATCGGACTCTTCCCGATTGTCGGGATCCCACTCCCTCTATTGAGTTA
>JBATYS010000008.1:0-1722 GCA_049674205.1 Candidatus Aminicenantaceae bacterium | reverse complement strand
GTCAAAAGATTGATCAGGTCATACATACCCTCTGTGTTCCGGCGTGCCAATCCATAATCTTCGAGCACGGGAAACATCAAGCCAGAATATCCACACGTTTTGACCTTCAAATCTCTCAGAGTATCAGTGATGATCTTGGCAATAGAAAGAGTTCCCGGCTCTCCGAATTTTCCCAGCCCGAGCTTTTCGAAAGCAAAGGCGATGCTCTCTGTGGCTTTGACTGAGCTCGCAATGGAGACATCGATCCCGCCAAATTTGATGTTTAATTCGCGGTGCAACCGGTTACCGACCTTCTCGATCTTCTTAAACTCCGAAGTCAACAACGCTTTGAGATATTGCCCTGCTTTTTTAATATCCTTCGCCTGCGAAAAAGCCTTGTACACCAAATCACTGTTTTCTGTTCCCACAGCAAACGACATTGGCCCCCTATGGAAAGCTCCGGGATAGAAAGGACTTCCGGGCTTTGTGTTGAAAATAGCGGCAAACCGCAAATTCGTAAAGCCATCCGCATCTAAAACAGACAGCCTTTTGATGATCCTCGCAGCTTGTCGAGCGGCATCGATGTTTATATTCCTCTCATCAGAAACCATCACAGTACAGAAGCCGCGTGTTGTGTTTTTGATCAAGTCATAGACAAGAGGCATGTTTTGGACGTTTCGCGTCGTCCCCATGTTGAAATAATCGATTTGATGTTTGTGTGTCAGTTCCTCGAGCCTTTTTGCAAGGTCCACGATCTGACTTCGGGAGGAAAAATACTCCTCCCATGGCTGTGTGGCCACACGGACTGTCTGGACCGTAAAACCTGCACTCTCGAACGCCTTTTTCGCCTCTCGAGTAAAAAAAGCGATCTTTTGGATCTGTTTCTCTTGAAGGAGACTCTTGAGATTAAATCCGGTCGTGATGGTTCTGATTTTCATAAACGTATGGAACAAAATGGCGGAGAGGGTGGGATTCGAACCCACGGTACCGATTTTAGTCGGCACAATCGCTTAGCAGGCGACCCTGATCAGCCACTCCAGCACCTCTCCGCTTAACTTCTGAAGTATGACTTATTTTATCATCTTTAAATAACAAATTAAAAATAAAAACGGAGGGAGAGGGATTCGAACCCCCGTCACGATTGCTCGTGAAGCGATTTTCAAGACCGCCGCCTTCAGCCTCTCGGCCATCCCTCCGCACTTCCTTTTCGCAGGGATTGTTATTCTAACATTTTCTACGCCGGAGTGATCCGGTCCAAGCCATCCATGTATGATCGTAAAATCTCAGGAATGAGGACAGAACCATCCTCTTGTTGGTAACTCTCGAGTAAGGCGCTCACTGTCCTTCCCAGGGCTACGCCCGAACCATTCAGTGTGTGGACAAATTCAGGCTTCGACTTCGGTTGCCTTCGAAACCGGATGTTTGCTCGTCTGGCCTGAAAATCCTCGCAATTGGTGCATGAGGAGATCTCCAGGAATTTTTTCCGGTGAGGCATCCAAAGCTCCAGGTCATAAGTCTTTGCCCCAGCAAAACCCATGTCCCCTGTACAGAGGACCACAACTCTGTAGCACAAGCCCAACCTTTTGAGTATCTCTTCCGCATCTGCCGTGATCTTTTCCAACTCCTCGTACGATTTCTCGGGAAGGGCAAAACTCGCCAGTTCGACCTTGTTGAATTGATGCTGACGGATCAATCCCCTGATATCTTTCCCATAAGAACCGGCCTCACTCCTGAAACAGGGTG
>JBATYS010000007.1:0-3360 GCA_049674205.1 Candidatus Aminicenantaceae bacterium | reverse complement strand
ACTGCTCCGGGGGCCTTTAAGAAGGACGTTTTATCCACTCGAGTTTTCTCTCTTCCTACTTGTATAAATTTGTCGTATGCAGAGGCATGACATTGAAATCCCCACTATATTTACAAACTTCGATTTTTCCGTCAATCACCTGGAGCGAGGATTCCAAAGATGATTTTTCCATCGAATCCCTCACCCCTAAGGGTTATCTTTTTTTCAAAAAAAAGTGCGATGGATACAAGTTTCAATAATCCATTGATCTCAAATTCCCTCAATTCCACGCTTTGACAGAATGTTTTCTTGAGGGGTCGATCTTCGGGTGTGAAAAAATGATCGGCAGGCGATCCATCCGGGATATTTTTCAGAAGAGAGAAATGGCGCGCCTGGAGAGACTCGAACTCCCGACCCGCTGCTTAGAAGGCAGCTGCTCTATCCGGACTGAGCTACAGGCGCACCCTCGATTGTATAATCGATCTGTTTTTGTTCGTCTAAACTTTCCCGCTGACAGACTCAAACAGCTCGTGAAACGAATCAAATATAGCGTAACTTCTCTTATTTTTCAACGATTAAGATGGAAGCCCGCCCCCCTTCAGGCATCTTGTAGAAAAGCAAATCGGGGAGGCCGGATTCGAACCGACGACCTCCTGCTCCCAAGGCAGGCGCGCTAACCGGGCTGCGCTACTCCCCGGAATGTTTCCTTATCGCGGTTGACTGAAGATATCAAACCTTTTCAGAATGGGAATGGTGGAAACAGTCTCCCCAACCATCTGGGTCTCATATTTTACACTTTTTAAGTAAAAAAAGGAATTACTTGCGTTTCAATCCTTTCTCGATCGTCGTCCTGTCGATCTTCACTTGGATCGGCCGTCCATGCGGACAGAGGGATGGGTTCTTGGTTTTTTCCAGTTCCTCCACCAAGTAGGTCATTTTTTCGAAAGATAGAGATTCCCCTGCTTTTATCGCTGTCTTGCAAGCCAGGGTAGATAAAACCGTGTTTTTTTTATCCTCGATCTTATTCTCGTTCATTTCTTCGAGAAGAGAGAGGAAAACATCCTTGGCTTCCTCCTCTTTGAAGATATCCGGATACTCTTTCAAGGCAAAACTGCTTCCCCCCATGGCATCCACTTGGAACCCTGCATCCTCCAGCAGATGACGGTTCTCTTCAAGGCTTAGTTCCTGAGAGAGGGAGAGATCAAAAAGAACAGGCAGGAGAGCCAGTTTTCGTGGCCATGCCTTTGTTCGGTCTATTTCCGCATATTGATCGAACAGGATCCGCTCATGAGCGTTATGCTGGTCGATAATCCGTATTCCTTCCTCATCCGCAACAACGATATAGAGGTCCATATATTGCCCGAGAACTCGAGGGAATGGCCGCCTCACCTCATCCAAGGGGAATAGTTCAAATGACGATCTTTCTGAGTGCCTGCCAAAACCTTTAATAATTGAAGGATGAGGGAGCTCTTCAATCCGGGATTCTGTCTGCTCTCTCGCCTGCGTGGGATACACCTCTTTGACGCCCATACCTTTGAGTAGCGACCTTTCCAGGCCTCTGGCAACAAGACGAAAAATTGAGCTGGAGTCCACAAACCGCACTTCTGTTTTGGCCGGATGGACATTCACATCCACTTCAGAATGGGGGATCGCTAAAAAAATATACGCCTCCGGATAAAAGTCTTTCTCCAGGAATCCTGAGTAGGCTTGGTTCAACGCAGCCTGTAGAATTTTATCCTTGACCACGCGGCCGTTCACAAAGAAAAACTGGCGTTTTCTGTCTTTGCGCCCTGATGGAGGGCGGCTGGCATACCCGAACAATCTCTGCATCTCCTCCTCGTGTCCGATCTCTATCAGATTCTCCACAACAGCCTTCCCATAAACCTGAAAGATCCTCTCCTTGAGAGTGTCCACCGGTGGATAATTGAAGACAATTCTGCCCTCATGGTACAGAGAAAAACCCACATCGTGATGAGCCAGGGACACTTGAGCCAAATATTTCACGATCTGGTTGAGCTCGGATCTCTCGGAGCGAAGGAATTTTCTCCGGACAGGCAGATTAAAGAACAAACCACTCGCTTCGACGCTCGTTCCCTGTGGAAAACCAACATCGGAAACGCGGAGAAGTTTTTCCCCTTCACGTTCGATCAAGGTTCCTTTTTCGTCACTTTGATGGGTTGTCTTCAAAATAACTCTTGACACGGCAGAAATGCTGGGGAGTGCTTCTCCCCGAAATCCCAATGTGTCAATCCGCTCCAGGTCGCTTTCCTTGGATATTTTGCTCGTGCTGTGTCTTTCGAAACAGATTTGAGCATCCTCCCGTTTCATGCCACGGCCATTATCCGTGACCCTGATTTTGCTCTTCCCCCCATTTTTGAGCTCGACTTTGATATCCGAGGAGAGAGCGTCCAGAGAGTTCTCCACCAGTTCTTTGACAACGGAAAAGGGGCGTTCAATGACCTCCCCGGCTGCGATCTTCTGGGAGATCTCTTCAGGAAGGACTCTGATCTTTGACTCAGACGAATGGGGACTCGCTCCTAAGGATTTTTTCATTCAACACCCTCATTCAAAGGTTTGGAGAGACTTTCTATGACAATCCCATCTGTATGATCCTCAGAGACATGTGTAAACTTGACCTTTACCCGCTCCTTTTCATCCTTAGGACAAAACGGTACACGCACATGGATGAAATTGGATGTCAGAACCTGGGCCCCTTCTCCTATCTTTTTAACAACGACTGCTTCTATTTCCTTCTGCAAGAACCGCTGGCGGAACCTCAAATTCTTCTGGAGAGACAAGGTCCTCAACACTTGGGCTCTCCGTGCCTTTTCCCGATGCCTCACTTGAGGCAAAGTCGAAGCTTGGGTTCCGGGCCTGGGGGAATAGGTGAACACATGAAAATAAGTGAGCGGAGAGCTCTCAAGAAACTTATGCGTCTCTTCAAAATCCGATGCCGATTCCTCCGGAAATCCAACCAAAATATCGGCCCCAAGAGCAGCATTGGGCACTCTGTGGTGAAAAAAATTGAGAACGCACTGATAATCAGTCACGCTTATTTTTCGTCCCATCAGTCGAAGGATGCGATCACATCCGCTCTGCAGGGAAAAGTGAAAATGAGGACATATCTTCTGGGATGTCGTGAAACACTTGAGCATGGCCTCGCTCAAGAATCTGGGGTCGAGCGAGCTCAATCGAACCCGATACAAACCTTCGAGTCTCTCCAGCTCCCGGAGTAGTCCGACAAGAGAGTGTGCCTGATCCAGGTCTCGTCCATAGAGGCAGAGGTGTACTCCTGTCAAGACGATCTCTTTATAACCCTGGTTCAAGTATTCCTTGACCTGGGTGATAATCTTATCTCTGTCAAGACTTGCGCTGCGACCG
>JBATYS010000006.1:0-12169 GCA_049674205.1 Candidatus Aminicenantaceae bacterium | reverse complement strand
TATGCCAAATGGGGAGCTGTGGGCATCAAGGTGGACTCCTATGGCAGGGATGACCAGGAATGGGTCAATTTTGTTCACGAGTTTGCCCAGAAGGCTGCATCCAACCGTTTAATGGTCAATTTCCACGGAGCCTACAAGCCCACAGGGATTCGGGTGACATACCCCAATTTTATGACGCGCGAAGGCATCCTGGGGCTCGAGCACAGCAAGTGGTCGAACAAACCCACACCCCAACACAATGTCACGATTCCCTTCACACGAATGCTGGCAGGGCCGATGGATTATACACCAGGAGCCTTTGACCTGGATGGGACGGAGGAGAGTCCCAAACAAGTCCAGGGAACGAGAACTCATCAACTGGCGATGTATGTGGTCTACTATTCACCTCTTCAAATGGTCCCGGACTATCCGGAAGCTTATGAAGCGGCGCCCGATGAGTTTGCCTTCATCAAGAATATCCCCACAGTCTGGGATGACACAAAAGTTTTGGCAGGAAATCCTGGAGATTTTATCGTTATTGCCAGAAAGAAGGGACAGAGGTGGTACATGGGAAGCATGACCGATGAAAATCCTCGCAAACTCAGCGTTCCCCTGAGTTTTCTCGATCAAGATAAGAAATATACAGCTAAAATCTATTCCGATGCCCTGGATGCGGATAAAAATCCCGAGCATGTCATTATAGGTGATATAGTTGTTTCGTCATCCACAGTTCTGACCGTAGCGATGGTCGGGGGTGGAGGCCATGCCGTCTCCCTAGAGCCAGCTAATGGTTCTTCTGAATCAGGCAGCTGAGCGGATAGGCAAACTTCCGCATATACTGTTTGAATATTTACTACAATCTGTTTACCATTTACTATATATTGGCTGTGTTTTGTGGAGGTCCTAATGATAAGAAAATCTGCCATCGGTCTGAGTATTCTTTTATTGTTGTGTTTTTGCACTGTGGAGAATAAAGCAGAAGTTGATGTCGTGGAAGGTACTGAATCCACTCCGGCTGTTGCTGGGAAGGGAATGGTCAGTTCCGCCCATTCTCTGGCCACTGAGGCTGGTGTTGCAACTCTCCGAGCAGGAGGGAATGCATTTGATGCAGCTGTGACCATTGCTTCTGTTCTGAACGTTGTCGAGCCCATGATGAGCGGGATGGGCGGATACGGTACGATCCTGGTCTATGATGCCAAGACCGATAAGATCCGTTTTCTCGATTCGAGCGGCAAAATACCCAAAGCTGTGGATTCGGACGTTTTCCGAGCACCCACACCAAATTATGAAGATAACCGCAGGGGGCCGAAAGCAGTCTCTACTCCGGGAAATGTCAATGCCTGGCAGGCCATGTCGACGTTATATGGAAATCTGGAATGGAAGCAGCTCTTCGCACCTGCGATCCAAGCTGCTAGCGAGGGATTTGTCATTAGCGAAGGTTTGGCGGGAACGATCGATAACGCTTTTGAGTCGTTCCCCGAACACGCCAAACGTTTTTATGGGAAAGACGGCGAGCCACTTGGTACCGGAGATTTGTTGATTCAAGAAGATTTGGCCAAATCTCTGAAACTTTTAGCGGATTTGGGCGCCAAAGCCATCTATGGAGGGAAGATTGGCAAAGCGATCGATGCCGAGATGAAAAAATCCGGTGGATTTTTGTCCATCGACGACCTCATTGCCGACAAGGCTGAATGGTGGGAGCCCATCCACATCCACTACCGCGGATATGAAGTCTACACGGCTTCACCTCCATCCACTGCGTTTCCATCGCTTATAAGATTGGGCTTGATGAGCCAATTTGACGGAAGAGAGCTGGGTCACAACACCACGGCGTATCTCCACCGTTTTGCGGAGGTGACCAAACATGCCTTCTGGTGCCGGTTAGCATACGCGGGCGACCCTGAGATCAATCCTCCTCCGTTGGACAAACTCCTCTCTGAATCATACTGGCAGGAAGTGGTCTCACAGATCGATCTCGATAGGGCAAAACCATTTGTCCCGCCCATTGTCTCGATCTCAAAGGACAGCCACACCACACATTTTGTGGTGGCCGACTCATGGGGAAATATCGTCTGTGCCACCCAGACACTCGGGAACGCCTTCGGCAGCAGGATCATGCCCGAAGGCACGGGGATCTGGCTGAATAATTCTCTCGCTTACTGTACATTCGAACCGAAGGGGAATCCGATGGACGTCCATGCCGGTCACAGAAAACTATCCGGCGACTGCCCAACGATCATCGTGAAGGACGGAAAACCCTGGGTGGCCATAGGAACACCCGGAGGACACACGATCGGACAGACGGTTCCTCAGATGGTGATGAACCTCATCGATTTTGGGATGAATGTGCAGGAAGCGATCGCTGCACCGAGAGTCAGCTTTGTCGAGCCGAATTCTTTGCGAGTGGAACTGAGTATTCCTGAGGGGGTCCAGAGAGAATTAGCGGCTATGGGGCACGATGTGCGGGAATCGAGGGGTTTAGGCAATGCCCATTGCCTGAAAATCGTGTATGACGCTAAAGGAAAGCCTGTGCGGTTCGAAGGCGGTTCTGACCCCAGGGGTCGGGGAAAAGCCGCAGGATACTAAAATTTTCAATTATTCATAAAAAATGTCAACACTTTCCCCTACGGCAACCTCGGCTCGTGAGTAATCCAGATTATAAGAATAAAATATATCTTTAATGAGTATTATAGATGAAGAAATAAAACAGCCATAATGGAAATGTCTTAGAGGCGTGCCATGAAAAGAACAGTTATAAAAAGAATCCTTTTTGTCTGTATTTGTGTGCTTTTTTTGTTTGACTGGCTTCCTGATGTGTTTGCCGCCAAGTCTTACAGAATAACAGGGGTTTCCATCGATGCACAACTGCAGATTGATGGCAGTATGGATGTCATCGAATCCCGTTCTTTTGAGTTCTCCGGTTCTTTCAGTTTTGTCTTCAGAACTTTGGCAACTCAAGGTCGCGTCACCTTTCAGGATTTTAGAGTATCGGAAAATGGAAGATTTTATGAACTCTCAGACTCGGGTCGACCGGGAACTTATCGTGTCACAAGACCATCGGGACAGATAGAGGTCCGCTGGTTTTTCTATGCGAATAGTGAATCCCGGACATTCGATTTCCACTACCGTGTGTTAAATGCAGTATCGCGATATGAGGATACAGCTGTTCTGTATTATCAATTTATAAGCGAGGAGTGGGATAGAGTGAGTCAGAACGTCCGCATCCACGTGAAACCGCCAGGAAAGCTTTTGCAGTCGCAGCTCAATGAATGGCTTCATGGTCCGCTCTGGGCTGAGTCACGGATCGAGACCGATGGATCGATCACAGCATTGTGTGAGCATCTCCCGAGTCACACCTATCTTGAGATCCGTGCTCTCTATCCTCCCGAAAAATTCCACGGCGCGCCAAGTTATGCTGGAACTGTGCGAAGCCGCATTTTGGAAGAAGAAGCTAGTTGGGTAGAGGAATCCAACCGGAAGCGGGAAGAAGCAATCAGGGATCGGGACGAGGCTGTCCGGAAGATGGAAGCCAGAGAACAGAGGCAGGAGCAGGGAAAGTGGGTCGTGATCGTTCTGAGTGCGTTGGGCCTTGGATTTGCTTGGCAGAACTATCGAAAGTATGGGCAGAGGCCGTCCTTACCGCCTTCTGTGAAGTATGCCTCGGATGTTCCGGAAAATATCCCACCAGCCCTGGTGGGATACCTTTTGAGCAGCCGGGAGATCTATGGTGGAGCCATCGTTTCGACGATGATTGACTTGGCCCGGCGCGGGTTCATCAATCTGAGGGAAGATCAAGAAGAGAAGAAAAAACTGTTCGGAGGGACACGAACAGCAACGGACTATAAATGGGACTTAAACCGGGAATACTGGCGGGAACATCACATAGATCTGGAAGTTTATGAAGACGACCTTCTCAAGTTCATCTTTGACGATCTGGCCGCAGGGGGAGATTCCATAGCCCTCAAAGAGATCAAAAAACAGCAGACTCAATTCACGAAGTTTTTCCGGGAATGGAAGAAGGAGGTGAAAAAGCTGGGTGATAAGAGAGAGTGGTTCGATAAAGAGAGTAACCGAGGCATGTATTATTCTCTAGGCATCGGGATTGTTATGATTATTCTTTCTGGGGTGGCGGCTTATTTTATAGGGATCTGGGCGATCGTCCTGGGAGTCGCCTCCATTGCTGTTTTTGTTCTCAGCTTCATGATCCCACACCGGACCAAAGAGGGTGAAATGCTCGCCAGGCATTGGAAGGCGCTCAAGAGGTATTTGCTCAAGTATCATTACCGGTCGATGGACAAGACCGCGCTGCTCGGCAGGATCGATGATTATTTAGTGTATGGTATTGTTTTAGGGCTGGGACAAAAAGTCTTCAAGGAGCTGGCCGCTTATATTCCTGCGGAGGATCATCAGCGTTATGTCCCATGGTATGTCTACCGTGGGACAGGGACAGGTTCGTTCACTCCTGACGCTTTTGCCTCGGCGTTCTCATCCATGGTTGCAACGACAACTTCCGCCATGAGTACAGCCTCAGGAACCGGAGGGGGTGCCTCGGGAGGGGGAGGAGGTGGTGCGAGCAGCGGTGGTGGTGGCGCCGGATAAGATCGTTTCCATGTATGAGTTTTTGAATGTTTTTTTCTTCGTTTTCCATACCGCTCTGATCCTTTTCATCCTTTTGGGTTGGCTGTGGACAAAGACCCGAAAGATCAACCTTGCGGTTGTGATTTTGACTGCTTTCTCCTGGTTTTTTCTCGGCATCTGGTATGGTTTCGGCTACTGTCCCAGCACGGACTGGCATTGGCAGGTGAGGATGAGATTGGGGTATTATGATATGCCATCCTCTTATCTGACATTCCTCATCCGCTCACTCTTTGGATGGGAGGTGGATAAAACGCTCGTGGACGTTTTTGCTGTTGTGTTTCTCCTTCTGGCGATATTTGTTTCTGTGGTCACAAATTATCGCGACTGGAAGAACCGCAGAGATCGATCCGGATGAGATTTGGAAGTATTATTGGCATCTCCGACCGAATCTACTCGGAACTTTTTTGTGGGAAAATATGTATATTCATTTGAAATATGGACTAAGTTTGTGTAAAAATCCATATATTCTTAAAGTGGTGTTCTTAAATTGGATGGAGGTTTCATGAGAAAATTCACATCAATCCTTGCGGTTTTTGCCTTTATTTTTACACTGTCATCCGGTTTTGCCTTCTGTCTGGCTGATGATATCAGTGGCACCTGGGTGGGAGAGACAGAAATTCCTGATCAGGGAACAGATGAGCTCACTCTGATACTCGAGAAAGCTGGTGATGGCTACGCTGCGACTCTCTCTGATTCTTTTGGGATGCTCATGGATGCTGAATGTGAAGACCTGGAATACGAAGATAACGTACTGACCTTTAATTTTTCAATTAATGATGAGTATTCCTCGATGATCGTCTACATTACTTTAAAGGTTGATGGGAACGCCATGACAGGACAGTGGGAGACCGGAGAAGGCGATACCGGCGCGATCAACATGGAGAAAAAGGAATAATCAGTCACGCGAATTCATTAACACGCGGATTTTCCTTAGCGAGGAAAAACCGCTCTTTTTGACATCCCTTTTCCCCTCTGATATATATTTCCACATGAGCATTTTTGTTCAGAGGGGCATTCTATCTGTGCGATCGAGGGGGTATCTCTATGTTCAAGAGTGACATTGACCACACAGAGGAATTGCCATGGTGACAGACACAAAAAAGGCACAAAAGGCTAAGGATGAATGCGTCAAACTCCTCTTGTCCGGGAAACTCCCTCCTTGGAGATTAGAGGACGAACTTACCTCCTCGTATCAGATCGTTCCCCCCGGTAATTTCATGTTGGCAGCGCAGAGCCGACGAGAATTCATCGAAGAGATCACCGGCGAAAAATTTGCCCAGATCCGGATTTCTGAGAAGCCTTATAAAATTCGGTTTTTTTGTCCTAAGGATGCCCTGACTTTTGAGTTGGATGCCCGTGACGATCATGTCCAATGCCCATTGTGCCACAAAAAAATGGAGAACTTGGGTCAATTCGTTCCCCTCGTGGCCAGCTATGTGGGCGGTTGCGAAAGCTATTATTCCTACGCAGGACGCATCCGGGTGAGGGGCGATCTGGAGAAGGAATTCACGAATCTCCTGGTTTATGGGACTGGCCTCGGCCCGATCGGAGTCACACGTGGGTGTTTTTACATCAATAAGTTTGGTGGAGCCTGTGTCAAGGTGGATAAATTGGCCCGGGCTGTCCGCTGTCACGGATTGATCTTTGACTCGGATGAGACACGGAGGAAGGCTGAGCGTGTCATCGAAGGGCACTTGGACGGATTAAAAGACAAAATGAACGATTTGATGAAGGAGTTCAAAGGAATTGTGAGTTCTGTCGATTTCGATCGAGTTGATGCTGGAGAGGATTATATCCTGTATGTGGATTATGTGGCATCCTTCACAAATTTTCGTGGTCATGGGGATATCAGCCGGGCCGTTGGGTTCATTAAAAGAGAGGTCGAAGACCTCATGGATGCGTCAGGCATCGTTTATAAGCTGAGCGTGATCGCGCAAGGGCATGATGGAGATCTGAAACCCAGCCCTAGAAACAAAAGGGGGCGTTATGTTTCGGCGGAGCTAAGAGTGCCTATCGAAGAATTCGAGGCGTTCTTCAATGTCGATTCTCAGAAATTTCTCTCATTTGTGAACGTCGATGCGCTCGGTGCAAAAAAATTGGGCTGCCCCTTCTACTCGGGAATGGGTGGAGAGATCATTCCAGCCGTATACAAGGCCACTCAGGTCAATCCCCAGAGTCCTCTGGTCTCCTCGTTCCAGAACATTTATACCGGTGTTGAAAACGGGGAGGTTGTCTACAGAGTGGAGTTGACCAATGTGGAGGTGGGTGTGTTTTCCACAAGAGAAGGGATTATGTCACCCAGTGCCCGTGAGGCCCTAAGGATCATGGGAATTCAGACAGCGAGAGAGTTCTCTGCCTCGCTTGCAGCACAGGTTTTGGCCGGAGAGTTTAACTTGGCGTTGGAGATCTCCAGGGAACGGCTCTATTCTTCCCAGTTTGAAGCAAGAGGTCATGAGGAGTAAAGTTCGTTTGAAAAAGAGGTGGTAATTATGGATCGATTAAAAAGTCTAAACAAGAGATTTCTGAAACTTAGCTTTAGGGTTTTAATTCTATTTTTAATCCTCTCTCTTGGCCTAGCGCAGCCTCTTCCTAAAGCAAAACCTGAGAAAGTTGGAATGTCCTCGGAGAGGCTTAATCGTGTAGAAGCTATTATCCAGGAAGCCATTGAGCGCAAGGATTTTCCAGGCGCCGTGCTCTTGGTTGGGAGGAAAGGCAAGATCGTGTTCCATCGATCCTTTGGCGAAAGCCAGTGGATTCCCGAATCTCGACCGATGAGCACATCGATGATCTTTGATCTGGCCTCGATCACAAAGCCTGTCGCGACTGCCACATCCATCATGATCCTCGTCGAGCAGGGAAAAATCCGCTTGTGGGATAAGGTCAAGGATTATATCCCTGAATTCAAACCTTATGTCAGCAATGTGGGTCAAACGCTTGAAGGAGAGAGTGAACCGGAGGACGTCCGTCTCTGGCATTTACTGACCCACACCTCGGGCTTACCTCCCTATACAGATGCGGAGGAGGTCGCGCAGAGATTCGGTGATCGAGTATCCACAGAAACGTTAGTGGATCACATAGCCCAACTCAAGAAGTCCGACCCTCCGGGTAAGGCCTTCCATTACAGTTGTCTCGGATTTATCAGCCTTGCCTACATCATCAACAAAGTCACGGGCCAGACAGTTGCCGAGTTTGCCTCAGAAAATATATTTGTGCCATTAAAAATGAGCCAAACCTTTTTTGTGCCCTCCCCAGAGTTCCATTACCTGTGTGTGCCCACAGAAGTCGAGGACGGCAAACCTCTGATCGGTATCGTTCATGATCCTTTGGCGCGATTGCAGGGTGGGATTTCTGGCAACGCGGGACTGTTTTCGACGGCGGGGGATTTGGCAATTTTTGCTCAGATGATACTGAACAAGGGCGAGCTCATGGGCAAGAGAATTCTTGGTCCGCTTGCAGTAGAGAGAATGACATCCGTGTATCCAGAGGTGGCTTTTGCTGGACGCGGCTTGGGATGGGATCTCGATTCCAGCTATTCAACCAACGGCGGGGATTTGTTCGGACCCGATTCCTTCGGACACACTGGCTACACCGGTACGTCCATCTGGATCGATCCTGAAACAGAAACCTTTGTGATATTCCTGACAAACCGGGTCCATCCCAGCGACGAAGGCTCAGTGGTATCCATGAGGAGCTGCGTCGCCAACATCGTCGCCAGCTCCATCATCGAATAAAAAGGGGACAGTTCTATTTTTTGGAATTTTGATTTGTAGGGTCCGTTCCCCGAACGGACCGTTTGGGAAACGGTCCCTACATCTCACAGAAAATAGAACCGTCCCTTTTTTGCTTTTGACAAGTTTGGATTCCTTTGGTATAAGCATTCTCTTAGTAAGAATATTTGTCCTTCTGAAAAGGGCGTCAATTAGGATATTAATCTGAGGATCGATGTGAGGTCATGAGAGCTTTAAAAAAACACCACCTGTTTTTTATTATTTCGCTTGTTTTCTCGCTTGTTGTTCTATCCTTCGCATGTAAAAAAAAATCTCCAGAACCGGTGACGATTCACCTGCTCCTCTCGAATGATACACATGGGACATTCCTGCCTTACAATATCATGGTCGGTGAGACACAAAGACTTGTCGGGGGTATGGAGACAGTCAATCACTATCTGAGTGAGATCAGAAAATCACCTCGAGAAGTTATGTTGATGGATACGGGTGACGTCATGTCAGGGACTCTTGCGACACAACTGGAGTACAAGGGAGTTATCGGCGGTGCCATGATGGAGTTCATGAACCTGCTGGGTTATGACGTTTGGTGTTTTGGAAACCATGCTTTTGATAAGGGCCAGGAGAATGCCAAGGGCCTGGAAAGACTGGCCAATTTTCCCACTGTTCTGACGAATATCGTATACAAAGATAACGGCGGGCTTTTTACCGAAAAACCCTATGTGATCTTGGAAAAAGCAGGCCTAAAAATAGGCGTTATAGGTGTTATGGAAGAAAACTTCCTGATAGAAGTGGATAAAAGAAGGACCGTTGGCCTCGAAGTTTTGCCCATTGTATCCACGCTCAATTCCTATATTCCTGATTTGGATAAAAAGACGGATCTCATCATCGTCCTCGCTCAGGCCAAGTATGATACTGGGAAACAGATCGCAGAGGAAGTACCGGGTGTGGATGTGGTCTTGATCGCCGATGATCGGTTTGGATTTGAGGAGATCAATGACGTTTTGATTAAATCGTCTCTGGGAAACCTGAGAACGTTGGGATCGCTGGTCATCACTGTCCAAGATGACAGGATCATCAATTATAAAGAGGAGCTTGTGTGGCTCTGGGCGGATATCGATATGAATCCCTCACCTCAGATCAGCGCATTGATCGAAGAGATCCAGAGTTCGATCAAAGAGGAATACAATCGTGAGATCGGTGTCTGCGAGTTTGATAAGACACGTGAACCCCATCCTGTAGAAAGTGTCCTCGGAAATTGGATCACAGATGCCATGCGATGGAAAACCGGGGCCCAGGTCGCTTTCCAGAACAGCGGCGGGATCCGGGCAGATATCACATCAGGCCCGATAACGATAGCGGACATATACGAATTGTCTCCTTTCAACAATGTTCTTTTCGTTTTTGAATTGACGGGTCAGCAAATCAAAGAGGTCCTTGAGTGTGATATAGAGAGGGGATGGGACAGGCTCCAGGTCTCAGGGATCACATATCGGCACTATAAGAAAGATGCTAAGCCAGAGGGAGAAAGAGTCGATTATGTGAAGGTCGATGGTGAGGTCGTCGTCGATAAAGGCCAGCTCCTCCTCCCCGACAAGGTCTATTCAGTGGCGAGCAATGACTATGTTGTCGGGCAAGCCAAGGATAAATATTTTAACTTCCCTGTCAAGGAATCGAGGGACACTGGATTTCCCCTGAATCTGGTGCTTGTGGAGTGGCTCGAGCAGAATGAAGTTCTTGTTTGTGAGATTGAGGACCGGATTCAGATTATTCAGTAGTGAGAATCCACCAGGACCTCTTCACCGAGATTCCCGATCTCTGGTAAGGGCTTGTATGTGGTGTTAGCCGCACGGAGGATCCTAATGGCCCGAATGCGGATGGCTTGAGCGGCGAGAATATCACTGTCGGAATCACCGTAATAGATCTGGATATTATTTTCTTGCAAAGGAGCAATTTTTGGATTTTCCCCTGGGTTTGCTCCACAAAATATCACTGGATTGGGATTTTCCAGGTCGAAGGTCTTTGCCAGAAGTTCAGTCAGCGTTTCAGTCTCTGTGGGATCTCTTCCTGTGATAAAAAAAATATTATCGCCGCGATCCTTGTGGAAAGCGATGAGCTTCCGTGCGATCTCCTTGGGAATGCTGAAGCTGTCGAGACCGTTGTTCAACTCTTTGTGAAACTCAGGATCGGACAGGTAGTCTTTGCTTCCCGGCGAATATTTCTGTTGTCCGTAATAATAGGCTGGGCTTGAAAAGAGGACGGTGTCGTCTACATCAAAACCCACATTCATCGCTGGTTGGTTCTGTAAGCTGATCGTGATGTCTTCGAACGTCACCCACCGGATGTGGTTCTCCTGTGTAGCTGGGGAACAACTCAGGCAGGCCAAAATGAAAACGATCGCGATTATCTTTTCCTTGCTGATCATCTCTGTGACTCCTCTGTAAGCTCCAATAGGAAATACTCAACCAGGATTATAAAGAGTTCTCCTTGGTCAGTAAAGAGCGTTTTTGCCTTTGTCTTGACGTCTCCGGTCACTTGGCATATATATGTCTTAGAGTTTGGGGAGAGATGTAGCCTAAAATCAGGATAGCGAGAGATATGAGCCGAATACGCAGCGCCATTGTTTTGTCCGACCTGCATCTGGGATGGGAGACGAGCTATCTCTACTCCAAGGATGAGAGGTTCAAAAGGAACAGTCAGGCGCTCGAGACATTACTTTTGGAGCTGGGATCTCAAGACGAAGTCATCCTCCTGGGCGATTTTCTAGAGCTGGCCATAGGATCTCTTGATGAAGTCTACCAAGATGCCAGGAAATTCTTCTCCATTCTCTCTGAAACAGGTCCCTACGAACGGATCGTGTTCATCCCTGGAAATCATGACCATCATTTCTGGAGAGAGCTTGCCGAAGAAATCTTCATCAATGAAAGCCTCCGGAGGGGCTCTCAACCCCCAGGTCATCACAATTATCCCAGATGTTTCGTGGATAAACGGTTTTCGGTATCAGGGTCTAACCCAACATCTCCGATAGTGCTCTCTGAAGTGTGGCCACACCACAAACCCATGCCCGAGATCGTAGTCAAGTATCCCCATCATTTGGTCAGGATTTCATCGGATGATGAGAAGGACAAGTCTTATCTGCTCACTCATGGACACTTTCTGGAAGACCTGTACAAGCCAGTGAACTATATCATTCAACCGGCCCATCTGGAAGAGTTGGAGGCGTTTAATAATTTTTGGCTGGAATCCTTCGACTATCACATCGGGCACGCCGGAAGGCTTTCGACCTTTGTCAGGAAGTTTATACAGAGCTTTCAGAGATGGGGAGCTATAGACAATCCTGAAATGGAGAACATGATCGATGAGATCTTTCGGCAACTTAGGGAAAAAGACTATCTCAGTTGGCTGAGCGCTTGGGTGTTGAAATGTTTTTTCAAGGAGAAGCTCAGGAAGATCTCATGGAACGAGAACAGCGGTTTGTACAAAGCTGATGTGGATGAGAAATTGATCAGGAGCATTGAAGATTATATCGGGCAATACATCGTCCCTCGCTATCAAAAAGGGAGAGCGAAAGAGTTCGGCCTTCCGATGGATTCGGATATTCCCATGCCTTTCACTTTTGTCTTCGGCCACACACACATCCCTATTAAAGATGAGGATATGGAAAAATCCAGGGCAATCGTTGATGGCAAAGTTTATCCCCTCTTGAACACAGGAGGATGGCTGCGCACAGATGGACCGGGAATCGAGGGCGGCGAGAATGCGGGTGTTTTAGCGATCAACAAAACAGGGGCATCCTGGAGATCACTATCCGGTCATCTGGAATAAAA
>JBATYS010000005.1:0-1655 GCA_049674205.1 Candidatus Aminicenantaceae bacterium | reverse complement strand
GATGATCGGGACGTTTTTAAAACGGTCGATCATGTTCGGATTGATCTTCAGTTTTGGTTGGGAGAATGTGATACAGTATTTTCCTGGCTCAACGCAGCGATTTGCCATTGTCCATTATTTGAAGTCTTTGCTGCCGACCGCACAGGCGAACGAAGGATTTGCTTTCCTGCTCTTTCGGCTGGAACCCACCCCCCCAGCACTGGCTGTATTGATTTTATTCCTGATAACCGTTGTATTTCTGACTCTAGCCTGCGTGATTTTCTCCTGGCAGGAGTACATCCTTCAGGATTAAATCCCTTCCTTTGTTTTATATAGAATCAGAGGTGATGGATTGAGCGACATAAAGAAGATTTAGCCTTCTCGAATAACCGCCGAGGGGACCCACCTATAAAAATTCTTTGGATCAGTCGATATCTTCCGGGATAGCGCTTTTGAGCTTGTTCAGGAGCTCTTCAGGAAGGCTACAGTAGATTTTGACATGGTCTGCCGTCGAAGAGATCTCGATCTTATTGAGCAATTCTCCAAGTTCAGGCTTTTGCGCTGCAGCCATTCCGCCTATGGCTTTAAAACCGTTCAATGCATCCGCGATCTTTTTGTTGTTCTCTTCGTTGTCGCTCATGAGCTTTATTTCTGCCAGGACATTCTGGTTTTTGTAGTCAAATAGCAATGTTGCGGCTTTGACCGCTTCGAAACTGGACATCATGGGATTCTCTGATGCCGCTTTTTCTACGGCTTCTGAGGGGATGAGAATTGCACCCCATAAGATGCCCTCTTTGTTGGTCTTGGCCAGAAGGTCGGCAAGGGCCTGGTTTTTATAGATATTGTCCGCTTTTTTCTGTGAGATATCGATCACGGATTTGACTCCGTCTTCATTCCCGACAACGATGTTGGAGCTATCCAAGAACGCAAATGCTCCTTCCTCAAGGCCTTTTTCTTCTTTTTCTTGTTGTTGTTGTTGTTCTTCTTCTTCTTCTTCTTCTACTTCTTCTTCCGCTGCGACTTTCTCCACTTTATAAATCATCAGACCACTGTATTCAGTTTCGATAAGCTCTTCCCCTTCTTCCGCCATCTTTTCCTTGATTAGAGGAAGGATCTTCTCCTTGTCATATTTCATATTGACGATGGCGACACCCTTTTCCTCTTCATCGCCAAAACCCGATATCATTGCTGCAGCGACATAATAGATATCCTTCTGGGGATCGACACCTGTTTTTTCGACGAATTCCAGATATTTTTGGTAGTGATCGCTTTCTTTGATCGCCTTTTCAGCTGTCTCGATGGCCATGGCCTGGTTGACATTGACGAGGAACACTCCTTTTGCATTCATGGGAAGAAGACTGAGCATGTCGTCTGCCGATGCAGATCCTGCTTTAGGGGCCTCTGCCTTTTTCCCGCAGGCTACAAAGCCGATCACACCGAGTAAAAAGATCAAGCTAAATATTGCGGTTTTCCTCATGGATTTCCTCCTTGTTGGATTGTGGGATTATACTTCATTCACTTTCCGAGAATATATCAGAAAAGCAAACGAAGAGCAAATATATTTTTGGTACAAATTCTCCTGTCGGTGAATCACCATTCGTAGCTCTTATCATTCCGTTATACGCAAAAGAGAAGGAGAATGTTCACCACAGGGAAAAAATATACTATTGACTTTC
>JBATYS010000004.1:0-1900 GCA_049674205.1 Candidatus Aminicenantaceae bacterium | reverse complement strand
ACATGGATGTCAAGGTTCTGGTGATATCCGGCAGTGGAGACAAGGCTTTTTCCGCTGGCGTGGATGTGTCTGACCATACGGAAGACAAGGTCGATAAGATGCTCGAGGTTTTCCACGGTATTTTCCGAAAAATGTCACGGCTGGACCAAGTGACCGTCGCAGCGGTCAAGGGATTAACCCTAGGAGGCGGATGCGAGGTCGCCATTTTCTGCGACATGATTTTTGCTGCGGAAAATGTAAAGATCGGACAGCCGGAAATAAAACTTGCAGTGTTCCCTCCGATCGCACTCCTTGTCCTGCCTCATCTCGTAGGGTTGAAGAGAGCCTCAGAGCTCCTCTTGAGTGGTAAAGTTATTGACGCCAAAGAAGCCGAGAGGATCGGTCTTGTCAATAAAGTTGTTCCCTTAGAATCTTTCGACGCTGGAGTTCACGAATTCATCCAACCTATCTTAGAGCTGAGCTCGGTGGGGATCAAATATTCTAAAAGGGGGATCCAACTCGGGTTAGAAACGACCTTTTCAGAAGGTCTCAAAAAGATCGAAAAAATCTATCGTGACGAACTGATGGCTTCTGAGGATGCTCACGAAGGACTCAAATCTTTCTTGGAGAAGCGAAAACCAGTTTGGAAGAATAAATAATCCAAAAGGAGGATATATTATGAAAGCTGCCATATTTCACGGACCGAATCAACCTTTAAAGATCGAAGAGGTCGACATACCAAAAATCGAGCCCCATGAGATCCTGGTCAAAATTGCCGCTTGTGGTGTCTGCAACACAGATCTCCACTACATAGACCACGGGGTTCCGACGTTCAAGAAACCTCCGATGATCCTCGGTCATGAGCCATCGGGGATTGTGGAGGAGGTCGGGGAAGATGTAAAAAATTTCAATGTGGGTGACCGAGTCCTCATCCCGCCTGTTTTTTCCTGCGGATACTGTGACAACTGCCGGTTGGGCAGGGAGAATATATGCTTCAACATGCTCATGCTCGGCAATCACATCGATGGGGCCTATGCCGAATACACAAAGGCTCCGGCAAAGGATTGTCAACACCTTCCCGATGACATGCCCCTTGAGGAATCCAGCATCATTGCCGATGCCATTTCCACTCCCTTTCATGCAGTGAAGAACAGAGCGAAGGTCAGGCCTGGAGATTCCGTGGTCGTGTTCGGATGTGGAGGTGTGGGGATCAATGTGGTTCAGATGGCAGCGGCTGCCGGAGCCTCGGTCATCGCCGTCGACATCATCGATAAAAAGCTGGAAGTGGCCAAAGAGCTGGGAGCCAAACACACGATCAATTCCACGGGAAAGGAAGACAAGGCGCTCCTTAAGGAGATAAGGACTCTAACCAGTGGAGGGGCTGATATTTCCATTGAAGCCATCGGCAATCCAAAAACCATCGAACTCGGTCCAGCTGCGGTCAAAGCGGGAGGTTTGCACTGCCAGGTGGGTTATACCCATCATAACGTTCCCGTGAATATGGGACGATTGATGTTCAGAGAGATCGAGATCAAGGGTTCTCTGGGTTGCCGTCCTGTAGATTATCCGAAGATCATCGAAATGGTTCGCACGGGAAAAATTCAACTCGACCCGGTCGTGACACACAGGTTCAAGCTGGAAGACATCAATGATGCCTTTGAAGTGATGCGGAGGGGCGAATCGCTGAGATCGATTATTGTATTTTGAAAAAAAAATGACGAGACTCTTAGCCTCGCACAATACTACTCAGACATAAATATCGAACAAAAAAATTGACGTTTTCTATTTCTCTTTTAATTCTTTTCCAAGCACAATCGTATTAAGCATATCAATATGGCTATTCTTCAACCCTCAACCGATAAATTTGAGCAACACCTCTCAGAAATAATGAGTTTGGTAAGCACATACTCAATTTGCGAAA
>JBATYS010000003.1:0-10010 GCA_049674205.1 Candidatus Aminicenantaceae bacterium | reverse complement strand
AGCGTCCTCAATCGGCGTTTGATTGTGTTTCTCTCGACAGCACCTCCAACTTTTTTGCTCACAACAACAGCCATCCTGGAAAAGTTCAAATCATTGGAGAGGTAGATGAGGTTGAAATATCTGCCTCTATAACGATTGCCTTTTTTATACAGAGATAAAAAATCTTTCTTTTTTGTTATCCTCTCTTGAGGAGTAAAAGTTTCGGACATCAACCGGCAAGTCTTTTTCTTCCCTTCTGTCTTCTGCTCTTTATTATGCGCTGGCCGCCTTTTGTTCTCATTCGAACAAGAAAGCCATGGTTTTTCTTTCTTTTTCTTTTGTTGGGCTGGAATGTTCGTTTCATCGTTCTCTTCTTTTTGTACGTGTATTGAGTCCCATATGGTAATAAACCTTCCCTTCTCTGTCAAGCATGAATTATTCATAACATCTGCTGCCAAATTTAGATCTAAAAAGCATATCGTATCTAATTGGCAGCATCTTTTCCCCTTCGGGCGCCGACCCAACCTAACCCGTTGATCTTACCGCATCTGCTTCGTTATGTCGGATCTTGCAGTCGTAAACGACGGCTTCGCCCTCCATGCCTTGCATCTGCGGCAACCTCTACTCGTGAATAATCCATCCTCCGCATGAATTATTCATAAGAACTATCGATGCCATTACTTAATCTCCACAATATTAGCAACATAGCAGGGCATTGCCTGCAGTCATGTGAACCTGTTCAGTAAGGCGCCTCAGAAAGACATTTGCCTTTTTATTTATGATTGGTTATAATATCTACACCAAATGGATGGATACAAGATAGGGGATAGGATTGTTTATCCCAATCAAGGCCTCTGCATCGTAGAAGATATCCAGGTAGAGGCTTACTACGGGCAAAAGTTCCGTATCTACCATGTGAGGATCCTGACCAATAACACATTGGTCCTTATCCCCTCCAGCAATGCCGCAGAGATCGGCATCCGAAAACCTGCCTCAGAAAAATCGATCGAAAAGATATTTAGTTTTATGCAAAATGGTATCATTGATGTCACGATGAATTGGAAAGGCAGATACAAAGAGCACGAGAACCTTATGAAGACAGGAGAAATCTACGATATGGCGCTCGTATTGAAAAGCTTGTACTACCTCAACCTGATCAAGCCGCTTTCTTTTCGTGAGAAAAAGATGATGGAAAAAGCTAAGGATTTGATCGTTTCAGAAATTTCAGAAGTTTCTGCTTTGCCCAGTGAAGAGATCGAAGATAGAGTGATGCATTCCTTGTCTCTGTGTTTCGAAAATATCAGCGCTCAAGTCGATTCCTAATTGACGAATATGCTCATTCCTTGCCTTGTCCTTTTTTTTCTCTTTTTGCTCCTTATTTTTTCAGAGATCACCACGAAAACCTGCACAGCTCATAATTCAGTAAAATTATCCATGATTTTTGTGGTCGATGAGTTCGGGAATACGGGGGACACACATTTATCGTCGCAAAGATGAAAAAACGCCACATCGATTCTATAAGGATCTATGTGTCATCAGACCATGGAGAGCCAGGCAGTGAGACTCATCGCAAAGAATAAAAAAGCCTTTTTCAACTATGAGATCCTCGAAACTTTTGAGACCGGAATTTCGCTGGTCGGGAGCGAGGTGAAATCTATCAGAGAGGGGCGGATCAGCCTCAAGGAGAGCTATGCGGAGATCAAGGAGGGAGAGGTCTTTCTGGTGAACTGCCATGTCAGTCCTTATGAGGCTTCAAACAGGTTCAACCATGAACCTCTGAGAGAGAGGAAGCTCCTTCTCCACCGGAGGGAGATCAAACGCCTGACGGGAAAGATTAAGGAGAGAGGGTTGACCCTGGTGCCCACTAAAGTCCAGATCAATGATAAGGGAAAGGTGAAAGTGGAATTAGCCCTGGCCAAGGGGAAACGGGTCTATCAAAAAAGAGAAACCATCCGGGAGCGTGATAGAGACAGGGAAATGCAGACCGAGCTCAAGAGGTGGAGGTAAGAATGGTTCGAGTCAGGACAATTCAGGTCAGCGTGGCGGTCAGTGGCGCGTGGTCTGAAGGTTTGGGTTCCCGTCGTTTCCGTGGCCAAAGGTCGACGTCCACGGTGTCGATTCTTGGGATCAGAGACTCGGTGCAGAGGATATAATCGATCCTCATCCCCTGGTCTCTCCAGATCGCCCCTCCGATGTAGTCCCACCATGTGAATTGTGTTTTGTCCGGGTATTTGTGCCTGAACGCATCGACTAGCCCCCATTTGAGCAGCTCCTCGAATGTTTCCCTCTCTTCCGGCAGAGTTCCTAATCCACCCTTCAAGGCTTCAGCGTCGTACACATCCCGGTCTTCTCGTGCGACGTTGAAGTCGCCGACCAAAAATATGGGATCGTTTGGTGAAAAATTGTTGTCGAGAACAGAGATCAATTCCCTGTACCAGCCCTGTTTGTAGTCGAATTTCTCTTTGCCTTGGAGATCTCCACGGGGGGCATAAATATTTATGATATGAATCCCATTGATGGTAGCTGCGATGAATCTCCTCTGCTCATCCCAGGTCGCATCTCCAAGGCCTTTTTGGACATCTTCAAGGGGAGGCTTCGAGCAGATCGCCACGCCATTGTATGCCTTCTGGCCAGAAACTTCGCACTGAAATCCTAAATTTTCGAAATCTTCGTATGGGAACAGCGAATCGATGGCTTTGAGTTCTTGAAAACACAGGATGTCGATGTCTTCGTTCCTGTGTTTGAGCCACTCTAAAATGAGATCTTTTCTCACTCTGATGGAATTGACATTAAATGTACAAATTTTCAATGGTTCTTCTCTTTGTTTTTCTGCTCTATCGCTCTTCCTTTTATATTTTCCTCTTCTGTCTTTCTTTTGTGTGAAAAGGAAAGATCGACTGCGAGCTTTATGGCCTCAGTCATGCTTTGAGGGTTGGCTTTTCCCTTCCCTGCGATGTCAAAAGCTGTCCCGTGGTCTGGAGAAGTGCGGACAAAGGGAAGCCCAAGAGTCACGTTAACTCCCTCATCAAACGCAGCCATCTTGAATGCGATAAGGCCTTGGTCGTGGTAGAGCGCGATGACCATGGTATCCGGAAGGCCATACGCCTTACGGAAGACGACATCAGGAGGATATGGCCCCTGGATTGGGACACCCTCCTCCTGTGCGCTTTTGACAGCAGGATAGATCTCTTCTTTTTCTTCCATCCCCAGCAATCCTTCTTCTCCTGCGTGGGGATTTAGACCGCTCACAAGGAAAATCATATTGTTCTTTCCCGCCTGGATCAAGGATTTATGGAGATAAAGAAAGAATTCCAGAAGTTCTTTTGTTTTGATCTTTTCTATAGCATGTTTGAGAGAGACATGGTGGGAAAAAAGAGCCACCTTGATTTTCTCTGACCAGAAAGCCATGAGCGCCTGGGGGTAAAATCGACTGAGATATTCGGTGTGCCCGAGATATGGTATGCCGGCCAGTGACCAGGAGTGTTTAGATATGGGAGCTGTCACGACCGCATCGAGAGCCCCTTCTTGGGCCTTTTTTACTGCCTCTTCGAAGAACCGAAATGAAGCCTCTCCGTTTTCTTTGGAAACGATTTCCTTCTGTCCTGCGTTCAGATGCGTCTCAATTTCCCAAAGAGAAACAGAAGGGAGGTCGGCGTTGTCTATCCTGGACATGGTAGGGATATCCATCGAGAGACCTGAGAACTTGAGGGTCTCCTGGATGAGAGATCTCGAACCAAACAGGATGTGGTTTGCAGAAGAAAATACATCTTTCTGGGATAGAGATCTTAATGTGACTTCCGGTCCGATCCCGCCGGGATCCCCCAACGTTATCCCAATTCGGGGAAGGGTCATTTTTGTGTTCTTGTCGTGCTTTTTCTGGGTACTCTCTTTGGCGGCGTTTTTGGGGCGTCTTCCGTTTCTTCCAGCTTGAATAGATACTTAATGGCATGCTTATAGATCAGGAGGTTGGGAGCATCGTTTCTGTTGAGCTTGATGCAATCCCTGTCATACCACTCCACATATCCTTCAACTTTGTCGCCATTCTCAAAGATCACCGCCATGGGAGTCTTTTTATTCATCTGCTTAAGATAGTAGTAGTTCTCCGCATGAGTTTCGTAGCCAGGATGGGCTTTCTTTTTCGAAGCCTCACGACTCATCTTCTCCTTGTAATCGGAAAAATTGGGACGAATAAGCTTCCTATTCATAGTTAATTCTCCAAGAATTTTGCTAAGTGTAAGAAATGAAATTATGCTTGACTAAAATTGTAACACTAATCCCAAAAAACTGCAACTTTTCGTGTGTGAGTAAACATTCCCAAAACTGTGATGGCATGAATACACATAGCGTTATTGAGTGTTCCAATTGTGTGGTGGAGAAAACCGTGAGAAGGGCTCTAGGCGGGCATGGTACATCTCCCATGGGGAGATGTGAGGGAAGCCCGGAACCGAGCGAAGTTTCCTCGCTGGGGAAACTGAGAGTGTTTTCGAAATCACCAATTGGAGCACTCGGGACGTCATCCATCATGGATTTGGGGATGCCTCCTGCTTATGATCACTTGATCAGCGGTTTGAGGGAATCAAACCAGTTCCGGGCGATCTGTCTGTAGCCCTCCCTTGAGGGGTGGCCTTCAGGGAGGAGGAGAGGCTGACCTAAGAGAAGCGTATAGTTATCCACCAAGACGAGTCCTTTGGCATCTGAGATCTGCTTTATGACCGGATTGATCTCCTCCCTGACTCTCCGTTGTGAATTTTCTGTGAAAGGAAAGACGCTGTTTTCAGGTATAGGAGGGATCGTCGCAATTAAGAATTGGGGTGTTTTTCCGGAACGGGTCTTGAATCCACTGAATATGTTGATGATGTCCTTCATGTTTTCTGAAAACTGAGTGGCTGATGTGTTGTCGTGGTCTTCGCGGAGGTCATTCGTCCCCAACTGGATAAGGATGAAATCTGGGTGTTCTTCAGAGAGGACTGTTGTGTTTTTCTTAAGAAATGCCAGATATTCGCCCGATGTGTTGCCGCTGCGGCCGTAGTTGAGCACTTTGGCCAGAATGCCATCTTGGTCGAATCTCCGCTGGAGAAATCGGGGATAATCGGCGGCCGTTATGCTATCGCCCGCACAGAGGACGATGAATCCTTGTGGCGTGGAGGAGCAAAAGGAGAAAAAGAGTATGGATATCATTAGCCATATGTTATTGCGCAGGAACGTACGCATAATTATACACATGTGCTAACGGATCTTTTCTTTTTTTAGGGTTTGAAAGATCAAGGGCAACACAATAAGGGTGACGAGCGTGGACGTGATGAGTCCGCCGACAACCACTGTTGCCAGCGGTCTCCATATCTCTGCCCCAGGGCCCTTGGCGAGAAGCAGGGGCGAAACACCGAATATCGTGGTGAAAGTTGTCATCAAGCCGGGACGGAGTTTGATGTTGACACCCTCGATGATGGCTTCTGCCATGGATGCGCCCTTCTTGAGCTGGCTGTGAAAGGCAGAGATTAGAACAAGGCCATTCTCCAGCGCTATCCCGAAAATGGCGATGAATCCGATAGACGCAGGCACGCTGAGATACAGGCCAGAGACTTTGAGTGCGATGATCCCCCCTGTCAGGGCAAGAGGGATATTGATGAGGATGATGAGCACTTCCTGGAAAGAATAGAAGATGGTGAAAAGCAAAAGAGCGACCAGTGCCAGTGTTATCGGAGTAATGATCAGGAACCTTTGATTGGCTTGTTGCTGCAGCTCGAATTGCCCACCCCATTTGACCAAGTACTCGGGAGGGAGCTGGACACTCTTGTCGATCCGGCTCTTGGCCTCGTCCACGAAGCGGCCGATATCCCTTCCCCGGATGTTACACTGGATAGTGATAAAACGTTTGTTGTTTTCTCGGTTGATAACGCGCGGACCCATAACTTCCTCGATGTTCGCCAGCTGGGCGAGAGGAACTTGTCCTCCATCGGGCAACCGGATAAGCAGGCCTTCGATCTGTTCGATATCCTTGCGGTATTCTGGCTCAAACCTGAGGAATATATCGAATTTTTTCTGTTCCTCGTATATCTGCCCTAACGTGATCCCTCCTACTGCAGCCTCGATCGTGTCCTGGATATCCCGGATATTCATGCCGTAGCGCGCAATCCTATCCCTATCGAGGACGATCTGAATGTGGTTCTGGCCAGAAAACTGTTCCACCTGGACATCAGCTGCGCCTTCGATAGACTCGATCACGTCCTTGATTTGTGTGGATTTTTCCTTGAGCACTTCGAAATCTTCTCCGTAGAGCTTAATGGCGAGCTGAGCTTTGACTCCCGTGAGGAGCTCATCAAGATTATGGGCGATGGGTTGTGTGATGTTGATGTTCAGTCCCGGGAAATCTTCCAGGCGATGTTCGATCTCATGGAGGAGCTCATCTTTGTTTTTGAAATACTTCCATTGCTGTACGGGATTGATGTTGATGAGTATTTCAGCATCATTCACAAAATGTGCGTGGCTTCCCACCTCGCCCCTTCCGATGCGGCTCAAAACTCCAGTGACTTCCGGAATATCTCTGAGGGTTTTTTCTATGTCCTTGGTAAGGGTAATGGTTTCCTCCAGACTGATGTTCGGATCGTATGTCGTTCTGAGATGTATCGTCCCTTCCTCCAGGTAAGGGATATATTCCCTGCCCAGGAAAGGCAAAATGGCCAGGCCTATCGCGAACACCAAGATAGTCACAAGAAAGACAACTTTGCGATGTTTCTGACAGAGTGCAAAGAAGGGAAGATAGACCTTCTTGATGTTTCGGATAAGGACAGGCTCCTGGATTTTGTTCTTTCTTCTCCTCAAAAAATAATAGGAGAGAGCGGGTGCAGATACGATCGCAAAGATCAATGAACCTGCCAGCGCAAAGGAGATAGTGTAGCCCATGGGCCGGAACATGATGCCCTCTACACCGGACAGGGTGAAAATGGGCAGAAAGACCAGGATGATGATCATTATAGCGAAGAAGATGGGCCGTCCTACTTCTGTACTTGCGGATACGATGGCCTGAATCCTTGCCTCAGGGGATCGGGTGATGTGCCGGTGGATGTTTTCGACCATGATGATGGCCGCATCCGCGATCAGTCCGATCGCTATAGCCAGTCCGCCGAAGGAGATCAGGTCTGCAGCCAGGTCTGCACGTTGCATCAGGATGAAGGCAAAGAGAATCGAGAAGGGCAGTGTAAAAACGGCGATCATGGCTGAGGGGAAATCTCCCATAAAGAGAAAGAGCACGATAATGATAAGGGCAATTCCCAAGATCAGATTCGTGGATACTGTTGAAAAGCACTTTTTGACGAGGAGTGCCTGGTTGTAAAAGGGGACGATTTTTACGCCCTGGGGAAGGGCCTTGTTGATTTCGTTTATCCGATCTTCTGTGTCCTGGATAACTCTGGCGGTGTTGGATCCGAAAAGCTTGAGGACCATGCCCACAACCTTTTCTCCCTCTCCATTGACTAAAGCCGCCCCTCTCCGTATGGCTGGAAGGATCTGAACTCTGGACACATCTTTGAGTTTGACCGGGGTGCCCAAGTGGTTGGCGACAACGATGTTTTCGAGGTCCGCGACGCTTTGGGCAAGGCCGACGCTCCGGATCAAATACTCTTCTTTCCCCTTTGTGATGAAACTCGCCCCGATGTTTTGGTTGTTCTGCCGGACCTTTGTCGTGATCTCCGACACAGTCAGGTTGTATTTGAGCAGGGATTGAGGATTCACCAGAACCTGAAATTGTTTGACATCTCCGCCGATACTCAATACCTGAGAGACTTCCGGGACCGATTTGAGCTCGTATTTTATGAGCCAATCCTGAATAGTCCGGAGTTCAAGAGTGGAGTAGCCCTCCCCTTCGAGAAAGTAGAGGTATACCAATCCAAGTCCCGTAGCGATAGGTCCCAGCACGGGTTCGTGGGCCTGTTCCGGGAGCTGTTCCTTGACTTCCAAGAGCCTCTGTGCAACGAGCTGTCTGGCCCAGTAAATATCGGTTTTATCCTGGAAATAGATGTTAACGAGGGAAAGGGCATATGTGGAGACGGAACGGATGTTCTTTACCCGCGGAAGCCCATACATGGACGACTCGACAGGGTAGGAGACTAACCTCTCCACTTCCGCGGGTGCCATTCCGTGAGCTTCGGTGTATATTTGAACGAGCGGTGGCGAGGGGTCTGGGAAGACATCGATGGCGAGGTTTTGGTAGGCCAGAAGGCCGAGGAGAACCACGATAACTGTGGCCATCACGATGAACAATCGCTGCTTGAGTGAAAAATTAATTATTTTTTGTATCATCTATGAACTCATTTCTGAACAAAAAAACTTATTGGTTGTTCTTTGGAAATTGTTATCTGTCATGAGTGTTCATTCAGTGAACATGCTGATGCGCGAATGCTCCCTTGGTCAATTCGGTTTTGATAGTGAATGCTCCCTTGAGGACAAGGTAATCCCCGGGTTTTAACCCCTCTGTGATGACCCTGCGGTCGCCGATCTTATTCCCGATTTGAACATGGCGCACCGCAAAAACGTCCCTGCTCTCCATTACAAAGACGACCTTTTCTCCATCCATGTTCTGGATAGCATCCTCCGGGACAGCCAGGATATCTTTGTCTTCAGTCTGGTTTTCCAAGACTCCCTGGATGTACATGTTTGGTTTTAGCAGACCCTCGCTGTTGGGAACTTCCACTCTGATCTTGACAGTGCGAAGTTTTTCATCGATGGTCTCACTGATGTAGGTGATTTTTCCCGGGAATTTATTTTCAGGATACAATGGAGATAGAATGTGAACACGGCTTTCTTTTGAAATGTAGGGGATGTCCTTCTCATAGGCATCCAGGATTGCCCAGAGCGTGCTTAAGTCGGATACCGTAAAAAGGATCTTCTCTGGTTCGATGTGTGCTCCTATGATCACATCCCGGAAGATAACGGTTCCTGAGATCGGTGAACGGATCGGAAGGTTTGGGTCGGCGATCTCACATTTGTAGTCCTGATCCTCCAAGGCATCACATTTGGCGATGAGATCATCTATTTGTTCATGGGTGATCCCATAGGAGTGTAGAGCGGATCCCAGTGCCCCGTATTCTGTGGAGAGTTTTTCGTACTCGGCCTTCCGTCTGAAGTATTCCCTCTCCTCTATGGCTTTCTCTTCGCGGAGCATCTTTGCACGCTCGTATTCCTGTTGGCTGAGGTTTAGAGCGGCACGTGTTTGCAGGAAATCCGCTTGCGCTTTACCGAAGTCGGGCGAGTTGATAGTGACGAGTGTTTGTCTCTGACTCACTTTTTGTCCCAGGTCTGCAGAAAGGACCGAGATCTGTCCATGAACAAAGGATGTAATGTGCGCGCTTTTGTTGCTGTTAAGAGAAAGGCTGCCCGGAAGTGTGATTAGCGAGGAAATATTCTGGAGGACAGGAGAACCTGTCATAATGCCCCACTCTTTCTGTTTTTCCGGGGAAATGTTGATGTCCACATGTTCCTCGTCTTCGTTCGTATGGGTTGCCTGTTGCGGTTCGTCCTCTGAATGAACACGCGTGTCCTCTCCGTGCTCGAGTGTGGGTGTTCGAGGCTCCTCCCCTTCGTGTGTATGCCCTTCATCTGCTGGGCTATGTGTGTTCTCAGCTGCTTGATGTTCATTGTCGTGGGTGTCGGCAGGTGTGGATGTGTTTTGTTTGCCGCATCCGCAGAAAGCGAGGAGAACTATAGATAAAAGAATGATGAGTTTTTTCATTGTAATTCTTCTCCGATGGCTCTCTCTAAAGCCGCCCGGTCGGCATTCCAGGCATAGAGAGAATCCTGGTAATCCGTCATAATGCTGAAATATGTCCTCTGAGAATCCAGGAAGTCGATCAGGGATATCTCTCCATGTGTGTAACTGACCTCTGCGATCTTCAGGCTTTCCTCAGCCATTTTAAGCAGTCCGGTTGTGAAGAGCTTTAAGGCTCGGGCAGAAAGCCTGAGCTGATTGATCTTGGTTTTCGTTTCTGTAGTCAACTCCATCTTTATGGTTCTCAGCTCTTGGTTTTGTTTGAGCAGCA
>JBATYS010000002.1:0-6526 GCA_049674205.1 Candidatus Aminicenantaceae bacterium | reverse complement strand
TCGCTCTTCTGGCAATGGGCGAAGCCTTCAAACGGACATACCAGTATGATCGGAGCACACAGCTCAGCACGGCTTCACTCCTGTCTTTTCAGCTTTCTGAACAGGCGAAAAAAAGTGCTGAAGGTATCTTGAGCATCGACCGGTTCAGGATAGATCCCTACACGATCGGAGCGTCGTCCTCCGTGACAGCACGCTTGACAGTGGGTAAGAAGATCTCAAGGAATGTATTTATGCTTTACTCCACCAACCTGACCGCCCAACGGGAAGATATCATTCGTCTCGAATGGGAGCTCACCAATGATATCTCTATCGTGGGGACAAGGGATGAAGAAGGAAGGGTAAGTTTGGATGTCAAGATTCATAAAAGATTCTGAGCGCTGCGGCAGAAAGCCGCTCTCTGTCACTATCTCGTTCCTGCTGTTTTGCCTGACTCTGCTTGCTCCGATGTCTTATTCTCTCATAAAAAAAGAACTGCTCACAGTAAGCAAGGTTTCCGTGTCTATTGATGGTCATCCGAGCGAGGGGACTGTCGATGAATTGATAACGATCAAGCCGGGGGACTCCTTTTCTCTCAAGGAGATTAACGACAGCATCAAAAGGATATACAGAACGGAGCTTTTTTCGGATATCTCCGTGATTAAAGCGGGTCAACAGAATGTCGAGCTCACATTTCTTCTGACGAGTCGATTATACACACGACACATCAACTTTATAGGAAGCCGTGAAGTCCCTATAAGTAAGCTTAAGAGCAAATTGTCCGCTTTGAGAGAGGGCAGCTCCTTTTCTGATGGCAGACTGGAGAGAGTGCTCGAAGAACTTGATCAGCAATTGAGAGAGGATGGCTATTTCGATACCCCAATTACGCCATCTGTGAACAGTGTGCCTGGTACATCTGAAGTCGATATCCTCTTCGATGTGGGGATATCCAGAAGATTCATCGTCAACAGTCTTGTGTTTATTGGGGAACTCAACCTTCCAGAGGATCAATTGCGAAGAGAAATGGAGACTGAGGAGGGTGGAATGTTTGTCCCCTCCGTACTGGAAGAGGATATTTCCAAGCTCAAGGAATTGTATGCATCCGAAGATTTTAGGCGTGCCGAGATAAAGATCAAAGAGCGGAATTTTGATTTGGAAAAAGGACTTGTCAATCTCGTCTTAGAGGTCATCCCCCGTGAAAAGATCACCATTGTCATCCGCGGCGCTGATGTCCCTCTCAGCCTCCTGAAACCCATATGGGAAGCCAGAATATTTGAAGAGTGGGGGCTTTCTGAGGGAGAGGCTAAAATTGTGGGATACTTAAGACAGAGAGGATACATTTTTGTCACTGTCGATTCCCTCATCCAGAGCTCGGCTAATGAATTTATGGCTGTTTATGACGTATCGCCCGGAGAGAAGTATAAGATCCGGGATATGACATTCGAAGGGCTTTCTTATTTCACTCCCACCCAAATAAAGGGCGAGCTTCTCATCCGTACAAATATACCATTGCTCAGCAAGATTGACGGAGCACGACTTTTTGAAATTCCAAGAGAACTCGAATTCCTATACAAAACTCGGGGATTTCCCGACACAAAAGTCGACCTGGTTTTTGAAAAGACCGAGAACAAAGTCAGGCCAATCTTTTATGTAAAAGAGGGAGTGCAGCATACTATCAATGAGATCACATTCGAAGGCCCAAGGGCATATGGAAGGGAGGCGCTTCTCCCACAGATCAGTGCATATGAGGGCGGTTTTTTCTTCCAGCCAGACGTTCAACGAGATCTGGGAAGGCTTGAGAATTTCTACATGAATAATGCGTACAGAGGGACGGAGATCAGTGCTCAGATCGAAGAGGTCAGCGAAAACAAATTCGACCTCAAGTTTTCCATCAATGAAGGAGAACAAGTTGCGATCGACAGGATCATCGTAACAGGACATAAAGCCACAAAAATCAGCACGATTCTCCGAGAGGTTCAGGTCAGCGAAAAAGGTCTTGCAAGGTATGATCAGATCAGAGAAACTGAGAGACGACTGGCCAATCTGGGAATATTTTCAGAAGTGAGGATAGAAGAGATTCCTCTTTCGCCTCAGAGGGAGAATTTGCTTATCAGAGTCAGAGAGGGAAGCAGAAATTATGCCAGTTTGGGAATCGGCCTGGAGACGAAGAGCGATCCTCAGACTTTTGCTGTTTGGAATAATGAGATAAGACCCCGAGGGACCGCTGAGTTCACGCGCAGCAATATTCTCGGGATCGCTGCTCAATTCAGTATCTTCGGCCAGGTCAGTACGAGAGAAAAGCGGCTTGTATTTTCCTGGGAACAGCCGTATTTTTTCTTTAATGTTCCCCTCGCAACGTATGTCAACGCCTGGTATGAGCAGGAGGAGAGGAAAAGTTTCAGCTTTGACCGTCGAGGTGTCCATCTTGGCGTGATCAAGATCATTTCTTCCGCAAAGAACATGAACTTGTTGACGACGTTGGGGTATGAAAAAACGATCCTGACAGAGCTGTATGTATTGGAATCAGAGATTGACCGGCAATATTTCCCCTACTCAAAAACGTCGATCGCGGAAAGTTTTATTTTGGACAGAAGAAACGATCCCTTTAATGTGCAAAGAGGGTATTTTTTGAGTGCGGCCCTTGAATGGGCCTATCCGTTGTTGAATGCAGAATCGAATTTTCTAAAGCTGTTCACCAAATATCAACATTTTGTTCCCGTTTTTCCCGCTTGGACCTTTAGCGGGACGTTCCGGCTCGGTCTGGGTAGAGGGAAAATGCCCATCCATGAGAGGTTTTTTGCAGGGGGAAGCAATTCTTTTCGTGGAACCAGGTTCGATGAGCTCGGCCCTAAGGATCCCGTATCAGGGCAGCCGACAGGAGGAAAGGCACTTTTATTATTCAATTTTGAGATGACCTTTCCTCTTCTCTCTGCATTCAAGGATCTCTATGGGACATTTTTTTATGATGTAGGAAACGTATGGGGACTAAGGGGTGATGTCGACCTGGCGTCGCTGCAGAATGCGCTGGGACTTGGTCTCCGGTACAGGACACCTTTGGGTCCGATCCGCCTGGAAGTGGCTTGGTACGTCGATGCTGCCCAGGGTGAAAATGAAATTTTAGGTTTTATAACTATCGGCAATGTGTTTTAAGAGGAAACATCTGATTCGGCGACTTTTCGGAGTCCAACAAATGGGCGCTATTTTTCTTGTCATAGTGGGGATTTTTTCCCTGAGCGCTGCATTCGGGCAGGACGAGACGGTCGATCGAATTTTGGCTCTTGTGAATGGACAGGTGATAACGTTGACTGATGTCAGAGTCGTCAAGACTTTCGGCCTGTATGAGAAAGGGCAGGAATCCACACTTGATGATACGATTGAGCAGATTCTCAAAAAACTGATCAATCAGAAGTTGGTCATCCAAGTGACCCGGGATGACGCCTCAGTCAACCGGGAGGATATGGACGATTTTCTCGACAACATTTCTGAGGATATGGGAAACGATAAATTCCGAGAGGGACTGGATAAGTTTGGTATGGAAAGGAATGATTTAGGACCTTATGCCTACGAACGGATACTCTTCAACAGGATTATTTCCTCGAGGTTTGATCGTGCCGTTCTTGTGACTTTGGATGAGATCCAGGTCTACTATGAAACAAGATATGTCCCCGATCAACAGGCCCAAGGATTAGAACCAAAGCCGATGCTCGACATTTTCGATGGCATCGAAGCTATTTTAAGAAAAGCGAAAAGCGAGGATCAGGTCGAGGAGTGGCTTCAAAATCTACGGGAAAAAGCCGACATTCAAATCAACCTAACTGTTTAAATCCTAGAATGGAGGACAAGTGAAAAAACTGGCCTTTTTGTTTCCAGGACAGGGATCTCAAGAAGTAGGAATGGGCCGAGAGTTCTACGAAGAATTTCAATTGGCACGTGACCTCTTTTCACGAGCGGACCAGGCTCTGGATTACGATCTGTCCCGAATATGTTTTGATGGGCCAGAGGATGAACTTAAATTAACTCAGAATACGCAGCCAGCCCTTCTTGTCGTCAGCACCATTGTGGATTCTCTTCTGAATAGAGAACCGGTCATTGCTGCAGGCCATAGCCTTGGAGAATATTCTGCTCTGGTAGCAGCCGGGTCCTTGACATTCGAGGATGCAGTTGTCTTAGTCCATAAAAGAGGCCAGTACATGCAGGAGGCCGTTCCTGTCGGAGTAGGTGCGATGGCAGCCCTGTTGGGATCTGATTTTGAAAGTGTCTCAGGTGCGCTGAGCAGAGTCAGAAGCGGGATAGTGGAAGTAGCTAACTGGAACAGCAAGGAACAGATCGTCATTGCGGGCCATGCCAAAGCTGTCAAGGAAGCTCTGGATGTGATCGACCCGCCACGCTCAGTACTCTTGCCGGTAAGTGCACCCTTCCACTGCCAGCTTATGAAGGGTGCGGAAGAGAAACTTTATCCTGATCTTAACGGTGTGGAATTTCGCGATTGTGCTTATCCCATTATCACCAACGTGGATGCAAAGGTCATTCATAGGGGTAGTGATGCCAGAGATTCTCTCCAGAGGCAGGTCACTCGACCAGTGCTCTGGTATAGATCCATGCAGATCTTGGAAAACGAAGATATTGATTTTTATGTGGAGCTGGGTTCTGGAAAGGTCCTATCAGGACTCCTGAAGAGGATCGGCAGAGATTGGTCTAGCCCTCCCAAAATCCTCAGCATTCACAATCCGGATTCCCTCGCAAATGTTAGAGATCAGCTTGAGGAATGATCTCTCCGATTGTGTTGACGACAAGAGCGGGAGCATGAGACACATTCTGTAGGTCCGATCTTTTGGCTTCACCGCTCAATACCAGAATAAAGTCACATGGAACGCGATTTGCCAGTTCCATATCTGTGTATATTCGGTCGCCGATCATCACTGCATCTTCAGGACCCACGTTATGCTTTTTGAACACGTGAGTGATCATTTCTGGATTGGGTTTCCCAAAAATTCTTTCAGGTTTCACCCCTGTTGCTTTTTCATACAAGGCCAGCATGGCGCCCACATCCGGGATCGGTCCCTTTGACGTCGGACATACTAGATCAGGATGTGTAGCAATCAGGGGGACATTGTTCTGGAGAAAAAGGGCGGATGTGCTCAGTTTTTCGTATGTAAGCTCCGTATCATATCCCAGGACAACATACACAGGATTTGGAGAGGCCACTTGGATACCTGCTTCCAAGAACATGTCTTTCATGGAATGAGTCCCCACGACGTACACTTCTTTTATTCCTTGATCGTGCAGAAATTCGATGACACCATCCGTGGATAGCAAAATATGGTCCGCGTCAGTTTGAATTCCTAAACGGGACAATTTCTTCACATAGTCCGCCTTCGAGCGCGAGGAATTGTTCGACAAAAAATAGTGGTGGATTCTTTTCACTTTCAAATAATCCAAGAACTGATGCGCTCCCTCTATGAGGTTTTCGCCCAAGTAGATTGTCCCATCCAGGTCCATGAAAACCACATGCTTATTCTCCAGTGATCGATCGAAGGTAGACATGATGGATTTATTTGTCCTTGATCGCCCGAAATGCATCCCTTATGTATTCAATAGAGGACAGAAATGTTACAGTGATGATGATCCATGAGAGCGCATAGAAGCTCCAGTTGCCGATACGATCCCAGTAGAATGGCCCCAGGATCGCCAGGAAGGAGCCAATAGCCTGGACAATAGCTTTTATTTTTCCGCTTATCCGTGCGGAAACAGATTGGTTCTTTTTTGCGAGAAGGATCCTTGCGTATGCGACAGTAATATCGCGCAGAGCCATAGTCAATGGAACCAAAAGAAGCACCAGGTTTTTTGATGCCAGGGCCGAGTATATGATCAAACGTGAGATGCTGTCGGCATATGGATCAAGAATTGCTCCGTACTCAGAGGCGAGGTTGAAATGGCGAGCGATATGACCGTCCACGGCGTCTGTGGTTTCGATCAATAAGAGCAGGCAGAGTGCGAAAACCAGCGTTAGAGTGGATTCTTTGCAAGCTGTGAGGACCACAAAAAAGATCACAGAGAGAGGAATCCTCAGCAGAGTTATGGATTGGATCAGAATATAACCACGTGGATTGCTCTTGAATCCATTAGGGATTTGTTTTAAGTCCATGCGCTTTTAAAAATTTATGTGGTTCTTTTAAATTCTGTCCACCATTTTACTTTTTTTGTTTTTCCCCTGTCAACAAGACTCATCTATTCATGCCATCAGAGATATTGGGGGCTTTCTTTTTATTTAGTCCGTCGGCACATGCCAATTTTGAATATGTTTTGAGATAGAATAAGAAGAGATGAGTTCGCTCCTATCAGATTTTTAACGCCGTTCCTCATCACCTTCTCGGCGTCTGCGGATCTGCGCACGTTTACTTTTATTCTGCTTTCAGGCCTCGACTGTAAAGAAAGTACTACACATCTTTATTCTTCACGTGCTCATACAGTCCTCAACGTTCCGACTTCGTCGGATTCCCTCGAAGGCGATTTCAGAAGGCTAAATCTTCCTTTATGTCGCGCAATCCAT
>JBATYS010000001.1:0-5070 GCA_049674205.1 Candidatus Aminicenantaceae bacterium | reverse complement strand
TCTGCACCGGCCAGTTCAGCCAAGAGAGCCGCCAGGACAGGTTCGGGCTCGTCACTGCACCGGGCTTCTCTTATGGTAGCAAAATGATCCACATTGACTGCAAGTCTCATATATCCCTCCATATTTTACGCGGGATGGCTAACATCAAACGCAAAATGCAAAAAAGTGAAACGTGAAAATATATTTTATTATAAATCAACAAAATTTTCACGTCTTGAATTTAGCGGACAAGTATCCTCAAAACCGTGATGGCAAGAATCACATTGCGTTATTGAGTGTTCCAATGTGTGGTGGAGAAAACCGTGAGAAGGGCTCTAGGCGGGCATGGTATATCTCTCTGAGGGAGATGTGAGGGAAGCCCCCTTGTCCGAGCGAAGTTTCCTCGCTGGGGAAACTGAGAGTGTTTTCGTAATCACCAATTGGAACACTCGCAACGTCATTCATCACGGTTTTGGAGATGCTTCCTATGAGATTGTAATTCGATAAAAATTACTTGAGGTGTTTGGAGAGGACAGATGCCAGATCGGCGGCATATTGTTCAATCTGCTGCAGGTCAGGGCCTTCGATCATTATGCGGGCAAGAGGTTCTGTCCCCGAATACCGGACATTCAAGCGGCCTGAGTCTGCGAGGAGCTTTTCGACCTCCCTGATGGCGCTTACTATCTCGGGATATTTTTGCATATCCGGCTTTTTAGACACAGGCACATTCTTTAGGATTTGAGGATACTCTTCAAATTCCGCAACCATACTGGAAAGAGTTGTGTCTTTTGCGGCCATGACCTCTAGCATCTTAATACTCGTGAGGATTCCATCGCCCGTGGGACAATCATCGAGAAAGATCGTATGGCCGGACTGTTCGCCCCCCAGGTTCGAATGGATCTTCATCATTTCCTCGAGAACATACTTATCGCCGACTTTTGTCCGGACAAGTTTCAATCCAATCTCTCCCAGACCCTTTTCCAGACCCATGTTACTCATTGTTGTCGCCACCACAGTATCCGTTTTAAGGCGCTTCTTTTCCTTCATGAATCGAGCGAGCGCAAAGAGCGTATGGTCACCATTTAAGATCCGTCCTCTTTCATCGACCCACAGGGCTCTGTCGGCATCCCCATCGTAAGCCACCCCGATATCTGCACCCGTCTCCACGACTTTTTTGGCTAGATTCTGCGGATAGAGAGACCCGCATTCTTTGTTGATGTTCATCCCATCTGGCGAAGCGTTTATGGCGATAACGTCAAAACCCAAGTCAGATAAGATCATGGGCGCGATGTGCGAACTGGCGCCGTTGGAGCAGTCGAGGACGATTTTTATTTTGCGGGGAAGCTTCACACTTCCGAATCGGTTTTTTAGAAATTTGATATAGTCAAAGCTTAAGGCGTTATCTGACGATACTGTGATGTCCTTTTTTTGAACAGTATAGACCGATTCGATAATGGCTCTTTCCAGGATCTCTTCCCAGCCATTCGCAATTTTTGTCCCCTGATCTGAGAAGATCTTGATGCCGTTGTCTTGATAGGGATTATGGGATGCAGAGATCACGATCCCCGCTGAGAAGCCATGTCGTTTTGTCAGGAAAGAGATCGCTGAGGTGGGAATAAGGCCGGCGGATACGGCTTCCCCGTTACCATCTTCGATTCCCTGGAACAGGGCCTGTTCGATCCATTGCCCCGATTCCCTTGTGTCTCGCCCGATGATCACGCGAGGAGGCAGCTTTTCTGTCCTTAAGAGTACGATGAGCGCATGCCCGAGGGTGTAGACAGAATTGTAATCTAAAGGATATTCACCGGCAGTCGCTCTTATTCCATCTGTTCCAAAAAGTTTTTGCATGAAAATGTGGTTCCTTTTCCTCGAAACAAATTATTATACAGAAATGCGGGGATGATTCAAGAGGGGATTTGATTCTTGCTCTCTGTATTTGTATCAGTTTTTTTCTTTGTCTCTGCAGCGTCCTTTTCGATGACCTCTTGCTGTATGAGGAGCTTAACGAGAGCTTTTGCCTCAGCACCCACGAGCTCTAGATCGGGATTGGGCAGGATAAGCTCCACTTCGATCTCTGCCGATTGGGTCAGGAAAGAAATGTCTACGGGAGTCGTTCGAACTTTGGCCGTATCCAGTACCTTGCTCTCCGGCCCTCTGACAAGGACTTCTGCGGGGATCACTTCGATAATTTTTAGGATCAGCCCCTCCTGGAGCTCTCCTATGATGTTTGCTTCGACGGGCATAACGATTTCCTTTGCCCGTTCGAGTTCGATGTCGACTTGCATGGGATAGATCTCTTCGATCTCTGCACCTTGAGGAATACTGATCATGTTCCTGTTCACAGGATACTGTTTTTGGTCGACGCTGGCCTTGGAAAGGTCCAACACCGCATGGACGTTAGCTGCTGATATTTGGGGGAGGAGACGGTTCGGCGCTCTGATGATCACTCTAAGGCTTGGCTGAACTTTTTCCACCAGCTCCATGTTGGGAGGGATGTTGTAAAGTTCCAGAGGTACTGTCACTGTTTTTGGCCCCTTTATCTTGTCCTCTGGGATAAGGGTCAGCCATAGGAGAAGAGCCATAAGGAAAGAGAACAGTTTGAGACCCCAATTCCTCAAGAACACGTTTCGTAGAGTTTTTATAATCATTATCTGAAATATTTTATCAAGTCTTCTTTGAGCTGGTCTTTGCTCAAACACTGTTTTAGTTTTCCCTTTATGGCCAGCGATACTATCCCGCCTTCCTCGGAGACCACGATGACTGCAGCATCTGTTTCCTGAGAGAGTCCGATTGCTGCAAGGTGTCTTGTCCTAGTCTGGAATTCTTCGCCCAAGTTGTGGACCGAAGGCAGGGGAAGTAGTGCCCCTGCAGCCAGGATCGTATTTCCGCGGATAATGACAGCCCCATCGTGAAGAGGAGAGCGAGGAAAAAAGATGCTGACCACCAGATCTTTTGAGAGCATTGCATCGACTTGTGTCCCCCGATCGGCATAACTCTTCAACGAGATCTCTTTCTCTATGGCGATCAGAGCGCCGATTTTTTTTGTAGAGAGATAGTCCACTGCAAGGAAGAGATCTTCCAGCCGATCTTGGAAAACCTTTATGGAAGAAGACTTTCGAAAAGATTGGGATCCGATCGTAGTCAAAAATCGCCGGATCTCTCCCTGAAAGAGGACAATGATCGCGATGATAGAGTAATTGATGAAATTCTTGATAAGCCAGTGGGAAGCAGTCAGATTTCCCCATCGTGTGATAAAGAAGAGAAGGCCGACAATGGCGATCCCGATGGCCATCTGGTAGGCTTTTGTGTCTTTGATCAGACGGAAGAAGGAATAGAGGATGATCGTGATGAGAAGAATATCCAGGAAGTCGCCGAGCGTGAAGCGTTGAAGAGCGTTGATGATGTTAGTTAACATGACTTCTCTTGAACTCCCCTTCGTGTGCGAACAATCCGGCTCCCCACATATCATCCAAAATGGTTTCGGCCACGAGGATCGCTCTTTTGATCGGAGCCACCTCGTGCACACGCAATATGTGAGCCCCTTGGATAACACTTATGATAGCAGAGGCTAGCGTTCCTTCCTCTCTTTCTCCGGGAGGTAGATCCAGGATCTTCCCTATGAAAGACTTCCGGGATATGCCCACAAGGATGGGTTGGTCGAGCGTCGCGAAGTCATTGAGGTTTCTGATCAAAGTCAGGTTATCCTCAAACCTCTTCCCGAATCCAATGCCCGGGTCGATTATGATTTTTTCTCTATCGATACCATTCTCGACGGCAAGCTCTATCTTTTTTTCGAGGAAGGACTTTATCTCTAAAAGTACGTTTTCGTAGTGAGGATCGCGCTGCATTGTCTTAGGAGAGCCCTTCATGTGCATGAGGATTACAGGAGCGTCCGCTTGCGCAGCAACCGCGATCATCTTCGGATCGTTCCTGAGAGCGGAAATATCATTGATGATATCGGCTCCTTCTGCGATAGCGTCCACAGCCACCTTCGATTTGGAAGTGTCCACGGAGATCAGGCATTTTGTGTGCTTCCTCAAGCCCGATATGATAGGTAATACTCGCCTGAGCTCCTCGTCTGCAGGAATGGGATCTGAGCCGGGGCGTGTGCTTTCACCGCCCACATCGATGATATCGGCGCCTTCGGATATCATTCGCAATCCGTGTTCGATCGCCTTATCCTTTTCGAAATAGAAACCTCCATCTGAGAACGAATCGGGAGTGACGTTGAGGATTCCCATGATCCAGGTACGACGACCCAAAACATGATCATTGCCGTTGACCTGGAGAATGTACTCTTTCCTCACTTTTATGCTTGAACCGGTTCCACTTTGGTTGGAGTCTTCGCTTTTTTGGAATCCTTCTTGGGTTCCTCGGGTTTTATTGCCTTTTTCTTAGGGGCCCTTTTTTTTAGTTTTTTCCCATACACGATGGCATCGATCTCGTCCGAATCCAGAACTTCTTTCTCGAGAAGAGCCTCGGCAATTTGTACAAGTTTGTCCTTGTTACTTTCAACGATGTCTTTGGCCCGGTCGTAGTTTCGAGTGACGATCTTTTTGACTTCGTCATCGATGCGTTCTGCTGTTTTTTCGCTGAAATTTTTGTGCATGGCCAGGTCTTTACCGAGAAAAATCAGGTCGTCCCGCTCGCCGAATGTCAACGGCCCTAAGTCGGACATCCCGTACTGACAGACCATCTTCCGGGCGATCTCTGTCGACTTCTCAAAATCGTTAGCAGCACCTGTTGTGGTTTTATTGAGGAACATTTTCTCTGCCACTCGCCCTGCCATCAGAACAGAGAGTTGGGCTTCGAGGTATGCCTTTGAAAGGGTGTAGCGGTCATCGAGCGGAAGCTGTTGTGTCACTCCCAGCGCCATCCCTCGGGGGATGATGGTGACTTTGTGGATGGGATCGGCTTCGGGAATGAGAGCCGTCATAAGAGCGTGCCCTGCCTCGTGGTAGGCGGTGCTCTTCTTTTCCTCGTCGCTGATGATCATACTTTTGCGCTCCACACCCATGAGGACCTTGTCCTTGGCACTCTCCAGGTCCTGTTTCATGACGCTTTCCTGTCCGTTCCGAGCGCCGAGAAGTG